>JBDNFP010000304.1:0-4543 GCA_041689775.1 Spirosomataceae bacterium | reverse complement strand
AGATCTCGTTAGACCAACGGTGACTGCTGTTGCGTTTAGCGTGCCAGTAATCAATGAGTCTGTAGCAACAAACGCGACCGTTGATCTTACGATAACCTTCTCGGAACCTATGAGTGCGACGCCGCAGCCCGCCGTCACTTTAGCAGGTACTGGGGTATCCGCTACACTCAACGGACCTGTTGGCGTTTGGTTGTCAACCACACAATTTAAAATTAGCTACAATGTTATAGATGCTAACATCGAATTGTCTGCCATCGCCGTGGCAGTGGCAAACGCCAAAGATGCTGCCGGTAACACTCAGGACGGATACACCTCAACGGATACATCCACAGGCATCGATACCAAGAAGCCTGTTGTCGTTAGCATTGAACGAGCAACACCGTTAGCCAATCCGACTCTGGCATCATCCGTCGATTTCACGGTAACGTTTAACGAACCAGTCGATGTAAGCTCGGTGATCGCCTCAGATTTTGATCTGGCAAGCGGCATGCCGACTGGAGCGTTGGTTACCGGCTTTATGTCTGTTTCCTCTACTGTGTTCACCGTTACTGTCTCGACGGGTACTTCGGATGGCACTTTAGACCTGAATTTGGTTGACGGTAGCGTCAAGGATGTCGCTGGAAACAATTCGGATACAACCGCTCCTATTACGGAAGAAACTTACACGGCTGCGACAACCAAGTTGGAGTTCAATGCGGGTGCTTTGACGATCACAGATGTCCGTACCGCGACCGGTGCGGTCGGCGGGGCCTAATGAAAACTCGGTAGAACCATCACATTCCCAACGTACTGCTTCGGAGCCTTCTTTGTAGGAAAGGGTGATGATTTCTACTTTTTCGGCCACCATGTAGGCCGAGTAGAAGCCTAAGCCAAAATGGCCGATTATGGCATTGTTAGTATCACCTTTATCTTTGTATTTTTCAACAAATTCCGACGCTCCCGAGAAAGCAATCTGATTGATATATTTCTTGATCTCGTCGCCGGTCATACCGATGCCACGATCACTCACTGTAATGGTCTTGGCCTCTTTGTCAAGCTTTACGCTCACTTTTAACTCACCAAGTTCACCATTAAACTCACCGAACGAGCTGAGTTGTTTTACCTTCTGACTCGCATCAACCGCATTAGAAACCAACTCCCGAAGAAAAATCTCGTGATCGGAGTAGAGGAATTTCTTAATGATCGGGAAAATGTTTTCGGTGTGAATGCTGAGAGTTCCTTTCTCTTGTACCACTGGTTCCATACTTATTTAGGCTTAATGATTTATTTTTTATAAAATTATTTTTACCTGCAATACGTCAGTTAAAATTGCGTTCCAATACAAAAATATGTGGAAATCGCTGACAGATTGACAGCAACCAGGTATGTAGTTCTGATCAGTTGGTATCGGTAAGTCATTTTTAGTATTTTTGTCGTTAAGAAATCATCTCCCTGAAAATGAAATTGACTAAATCCATTATTATTGTAGTGTTCGCTGTTCTGAGTTTATCAGCCTGTGCGCCAGCCACGGTTCCCTTTACTAATTTCACAGTCTTTACCGAAGAGCTTCGGAAAGATCTTGAAGGAGCAGGTATTCCCCTTTCTAAAGTGCAATTTTACAACGACAAACAGGTAGCCATCAAGCGCCAAGGCATCAACCCTAATGATATCAGTGTGGATGCAGAAGGCCAGATAAGTATTCAGAATGGTAAAACCGTGCAGACCATCAACGTGCGTCCTTTTACGCCGGGGGTCATTATGCGGTCCGACCGGGGTACTTTGAACGTATCGTTTGACGATACCCAAAAAGACCGGGAAGGAATGAGGTTTCTTTTACAAGGAAATCAATACTTCATCGAAACGATGGAGGAATCAAAGTTTATGTACAATGGTAACGTTTTTGATATGCAAATGGGGGTAGGTGCCCGCCTGTTTGTAAATAAAGACCTGCTCAACCAGGTGAATCGTCAGAGCGAAACTCAACGGGGACGCCGGGTAGGGCAGTAAATAATCGTAATTTCTAGAAACTTACAGAAGCCTACCTGATGTTCAGGTGGGCTATTTTTCTGCCTTCTTACGAAAATAGTGGACCATTTGGGAGTACCCTATCTTCATCGATAACGCCTGTACTGCCTGCGTAATCCGCTTGACACGGGTATCCGTTGTTTTGGTGCTTTCGATCCATTTGGAAAAATAATTTTGGGTAGCGTTTCAAAGTAGGCGAGTGCCTGTGGTACATCGCCGAGGCATTCCATCAGGTCTTCTCAGAATTGTACAGGGGAGTCGTCCACTTCAAATTCAGCTACTACCGAAGCACCGTCCCGCTTCCGAATAGCTTTCCTGGTTGCGGCATTGGTAGGTAGAATAAAGCTACCATCGCCCATGGGTAACAGAGTAATTTGCCGGATGGTACAATGATCAATCTTGCCCTTGACCCGAAAAGAAGTTTTGACGCCCGGATTTAGCACTTCGGCCATATTCGCCGGAATTTTGATGTAAATCCACCCGGTTTTTTTACCTTTTTGGTTAAACTTATTTAATAATAAGTACTAATGCATAATTAGTTTGTATTATTAATTTAGTCAAATTACTGGCTAATATTCTATATATCAAATATTTACAAAAAGGTAACAGCTACAAGCTAATAGCTGTCAGCTACTTAGTGGTGAGACGTATCATACACACGTTAGAGTATGGCTCACAAAATCAGAAAAGCTGCCTCTATAATATATAATCCTCCATCAAAAACCCCTGCCCGACGTCAATATTTTCTTGTCCAATAATCTCAAAACCTATTTTCTTATAGAATTCAATGGCCTTATTATACCGGTTTACATTCAGGGTGAGAGTGGTATTTTTGGCCTCTAATGCAATTTCAGAGGTCAGTTCGAGTAAGTGCTTACCAACTCCTTTCCCCTGAGTAGTGGGTAGCACATATATCTTATGGATTTTGGTAACGGGATTACCTTGGTAGAATAGCTGGTAGGACAAGAAGCCAAGTCCTTCCTTTTCTTCTTTTGCCAGTAAGAAACGATGTCCTTTCTTCTCCACCTGTTCCTGTAAAGCCGGTAGGCTATACATCCAGTCCAGCATATACTCTATCTGAACGGGAGACAGAATTTCGCCGAAGGTGGTGGGCCAGGTTGTATGAGCAATTTGTTGTATCGTTGGGTAATCTGCCGCTGAGGCAGGGTAAATCGTCAACATGGGATTTGTCAATAGATGTACATTGATAATTTCTTACCGGATATTATTTCTTAAATAATTAATCGAACACCTCCCAAATCAGATACCCGATGAGAGAACCGATCGCTGGGGGAACTGATGAACATAAAGTTAATGAGAATGTTCCATTTTTCGCTCAGTTGCTCAATAATTTCGGGGCCGAACGTGCCATTCAGCCTGATGTATTCGATTAGTTCAAATCGGGTATCTTAGGGTGATATTGAATACGTTTGTCCTCTTTGATGGTCTTATCGACCTTGATACCCTTTTGATAATCTTGTAGGTTAAGCCGAACGACAACAGTGAGTCCGGTTTTGGTAGAAGTAGCCTCCATACGTTCTTTGACAGTCTGATAATCAGAGAAGACCACCCCACTCATGGCCTGATGCACATGGCAAAAGAGGCGGTGTTCGATAGGACGGTTGGCCGCTGCCATTCCATTTGGAGGCGTAGGGCGGATAATGGCTGATGATAAGTGACACCCCCAATTCCTGGGCCAGGCCAAGCAACTTGTCCTTGAAGATATGGTGGCGGTAAGAGTTGGCTCCCCCCGCATCACACAGGAGGTAGATATTGGTGGCATCCGGGTACAGGTGGATACCGTTCTCAGTCCACCACCAGCGCAAATTGTCTACGACGAAATCTGCGGTTTCGGCACTGTTACCAATAGAAATGTATCCCCTGCTTGCAGGTCATAGATGCCGTGAGGAATCACTCTGCCTTCCGAGAGATATTCGTAGTCATACACTTTGATAGGAGCCTGGCAATAGCACCTGCCCTCGCGGTACAAGTTGCCGAGTCGCTCCTTTTTCTTGCAATCAATGCTGATGATTGGACTTTGTGTGCTCATTATCAGTTGGGTAATGATAGCAAACTGTTCATTTCGCCGGGCGTAGGTTCCCAATTGCTTGCGGTACCCATATCCCGATTCTTTCAGCAGGCGTTTGAACGATCCATGGCTGACGCCGTTTGCATACTCCTGGTTGAATAGTTTGGCCAACTCTTTGGGTTTTTTACTCATCCAGAAAACACTTGGTTCCGTGGGGCTACCTGCTTTAAAACGCTCTGTAAAAGCAATTAATCTTTGCTCTAAATCAGGGTCTTGGCTATTTTTTTGCGGCCACCGCCCGGTCTGCGTTGCTTGCCTATTGGTATTTCTCCGTACTTACTTTCATCCAACAATTCAGTGATACCTTTGTAGAGGGTGCGCGTGGAAATACCTAACAGGCGAACCATATAACGCTTGCCGCCATGACCTAACTTCTGAGCTTCTATGGCTGCATAGTGACGCTGCTCTTTCTCTGACAAACGACTGTGATGGAGTCGCATCAAGCGCTCT
>JBDNFP010000303.1:0-37270 GCA_041689775.1 Spirosomataceae bacterium | reverse complement strand
TCCTTTGGATAAAAACAGACTTGCGTAACATCAAGTAGTAATACAGCCCTTTTTCGTTTAAGTAGCTGACAGCTATTAGCTTGTAGCTGTTACCTTTTTGTAAATATTTGATATATAGAATATTAGCCAGTAATTTGACTGAATTAATAATACAAACTAATTATGCATTAGTACTTAGCTAATTTTGGTTTACCCTATGAAAATTGTTGTAGCTCCTGATAAATTCAGAGGATCCATGGAAGCGGATGAGGTATGTAAAGCCATGGTGGAGGGAATTACTCAGCTCTTTCCTATGGCGGAGATTATTTCTATACCACTTGCAGATGGCGGTGAAGGAACAGCCAAAGCCCTAACGCTCCACGCTGAGGGAGAGTTTGTTTCTATTAAAGTATATGATCCTATGGCCCGGAGTATTGAGGCCTCCTATGGTTTATCCCAGGATCATAAGACTGCCTTCATAGAAATGGCCTCCGCTTCTGGGCTTTGGCTTTTGGATTTAAATGAGCGAGACCCCGCTAAAACTACCTCTTATGGCACTGGCCAACTAATTGCAGATGCCCTTAATAGGGGTGTAGATCACATTATTCTGGGTATTGGCGGTAGTGCCACAAATGATGCCGGTATAGGTATTGCGGCGGCTTTGGGGTATAAGTTTTTGGATAGTAAAGGAAAGGAACTTCCACCTAACGGGGAAAACCTGATCCATATTCATTCCATCGATGTTGCTCATGCAAACCGTCGCTTAGGTAAGGTGAGAATTACCGTGGCCTGTGACGTAACCAACCCATTGTATGGTGATGACGGTGCTTCGATGGTATATGCTCGTCAGAAAGGTGCTAATTCTGAAAGTGCCTACCTACTTGATCAGGGACTCAGGAATCTTGCCAGAGTGGCTTGTAAAACATTTGGTGAAGATCACAGCCGGGTACCGGGGGCAGGCGCGGCCGGTGGGGTTGGGGCTGGGGCAAAATGGTTTTTGCACGGAAGTCTGGAACCCGGAGCAACCATTGTATTGGAGCAGACCCACGTAGAAGATCATATTAAGAATGCAGATTTAGTTATTACAGGTGAGGGTAAAATGGATAAGCAAACCTTGCAAGGTAAACTAGTGCTTGGTCTCGCCGGGATATGCGCTAAGTATGATGTACCTATTGCAGTGGTGTGTGGTACATTGGCTATATCGCCATTGGAAGTTAAGAACGCTGGAATCGCCTATGCGGTTTCAATTATAAACTCACCGATGAGCTTGGATAAAGCCCAAAAGGAAGGGTTTAGACTAGTAAGCGAGGCAACTTTTCACTTGACCAGCTTGTTCTTTACCGGAAAGTAAATATTTCAGAGAAATTTTAGGAATGGCGGAATTTGATTATAAAACGGAATTGTCCAAAGTTCCTCATGAACCCGGAGTATACCGTTATTTTGACGAGAAAGAGGAGGTCATTTATGTAGGGAAAGCCAAAGACTTAAGAAATAGAGTAAGCAGTTATTTCGTAAAGTCAAATCAGCACGATCGCAAAACGAAACGTTTAGTAAGTCAGATTCGACGCATCGAATTCACCATCGCACCTACCGAGTGGGATGCACTCTTGCTAGAAAACCAACTGATTAAGCGGTTCCAACCCCGTTTCAATATTTTACTTCGTGATGATAAGACCTATCCCTTTATTTGTATCACGCATGAGCCTTTTCCCAGAGTCTTAACGGTTAGGCGAGTTGATCGGCGCTTGGGTACTTTCTACGGTCCCTTTGCAAATCAGCGCGCTATGTATGCCTTGCTCGATATGTTCAAAGAACTGTACACGATTCGTTCCTGCCAGTTGAACCTTTCACCAGAGAATATTAAGGGTAGTAAGTTTAAGGTATGCTTGGAATATCACATTGGCAACTGTAAAGGTCCTTGTGAAAGACTACAAACACCCGAAAGTTACTCGACGGAAATTGATCAGGTTCACCACATCTTAAAGGGTAATTTGGCTTTACCCCAACAATACTTCAAAGAACAGATGTTTGATGCCGCGGAAAAAATGGCCTTTGAACAGGCCCATGAGTGGAAGATGAAGATTCAGCTGCTGGACAATTTCCAAAGCAAGGCAACGGTCGTAAGCCCTCGTTTGGGTAATTTGGATGTACTAACAGTAGTTTCGGACGAAGAAGCCGCTTACCTCAATTTTATGAAGGTGAAGAACGGCTATGTGGTAGCCACCCAAACCTTTGACATCAAAAAGAAATTGGATGAAAAAGATGAGGACATCTTGGCGATGCTCATTGTTGAAATGCGGGAAACGTACGGCGATGAGGCGAAAGAGTTGATTTCCAATCTGACTCCGGACTTAGATATGAAGTTGGATATTGTGGTGCCCCAAATCGGAGATAAGAAGAAACTTCTGGATATGTCGATGAAGAATGTCTTGTTTTTTCGGCGGGAAAAAGCGGAGAGAAGAGCGGTGGAAGCTTCTGCTACTACTTCCAAAAGAGATCGGGTCTTGATTAAACTTAAAGTAGATTTACAATTGAAGGCCTTACCAAGGCATATCGAGTGTTTTGATAACTCCAATATTCAGGGCACCAACCCGGTGGCCGCCATGGTATGTTTTAAAGAAGGTCGTCCTGCCAAAAAAGATTACCGACATTTTACGATTAAAACGGTCGTAGGAGCCAATGATTTTGCGTCGATGAACGAAGTAGTTGGACGTAGGTATGCACGCCTGTTGAACGAAAATGAACCACTTCCTGACCTGATTGTTGTTGATGGTGGAAAAGGTCAGCTAAGTGCCGCTTGTGATGCCCTTAAAGAGCTGAATATTTACGGTCAGGTTCCTATTATAGGAATAGCTAAACGGCTGGAAGAGATTTACTTTCCTGAGGATTACTTACCCCTCTATATTGATAAGAAGTCGGAGTCCTTGAAGTTGATTCAGCAAATCAGAGATGAAGCTCACCGCTTTGCGATTACCTACCACCGTGATAAACGGAGTAGGAGTAGTCTTGTCAGTGAACTTGAAAATGTGGATGGGATTGGGAAGAAAACCGCCACGGTATTATTAAAACATTACCGGGGTATTAAAGCTATTCGGGAAAGTTCAGTAGAAGAATTAGCGGAGGTAGTTGGTCCTGATAAAGCAAAAAAAGTCAGGGCTTACTTTGATACTATGATTGATACCAATGAGAAGGAATAAGAATCCATACTGGTTTAAAACAGGAAAGGGGGGGCGTAAACGCGCCCTCTTTCCTGTTTTGTAATTAATTTCTGGTCAATATTCCCATAATCCGTGTTCCAATTCGAGCAATTCCTGCTCGTATTGGATAGATTTTAAAAGGCCTTGCTTTTCACCCTTGTAGATATCAATAAATGACTGATCCATGGGGTTCGAGAATTTCGTAATACGGCCGTAGGGTAGGCGCAAGTCAAAAGCATCGGCCAGATTTTTATGCTGGGCAACGTTCACTGTATTATACCAAATATACTTCTTAGGGTCACTACGGAACAACCGCTCAACGTCCTTATACTTAAATGAAGCGATAGGAATCTCCAAGCCAGTTGAAGTATTTTGGTCGGCGGGAAGTACAATGGTAAACGTCTGAATATCCATGTACAATCGTGAACGTTTTTTGTCAAAAGTCCAATCTTCCTTTACTTCAAGTATGCTTAGCTGATCGGGGAAGAATTCTTCTTCGGAAGGAGCCACAACCAATTGTTGCTGAAAATCATCCTGTTTTGGAGGCTCTACAACGGGTTCTAGGGCTGGCTTTGCACTTTTTTTAGCGGGTGTTTTTTTCTTCACAGGAGTTCCCCATCCGTCATCTTCCACGGCAGCGGTTTTCTTGGAGTCATTTGCGGGGGTTCCCCAGCCGTCCTCCGCCTTCTTGGGTGTCTCTGTCTTAGGTTTATCATCCCAACCACCCGTAGTAGCGGGCTGTCCAAAACCCGCTGCAATTTCTTCGGCAGAAAGACCAGCCGTCTGATTTGGAATCAGGAGCTTTTTGTGTAAGAGCTCGGGAGTAAGTTTGGTAGTGCAAGAGTCATTCACAAAAGCATCCAATAGTCCTGCCTTGGACGCCTCCAAAAGGTATCGTGTGATCTCGTTATTCTTAGAGAACATGGGTAGGTTTTGCTTTTCCTTTAAGTCTACCCGACGCCATAATGTTCTTTTCATCATGACATCGTTCTCATTGATTGGGCGTGCCGAAAGTTGGTTCATTTTCGATTCATCCCTCTCCTGTGCATTGGCACCCGTCGCGCCCAAAGCCAGCGTAACGATTGACCACACCACTACTTTTCCGTTCATTCTCATAACACTTTGGATTTTAATATTTTCTTAATAACGATGTAAGCTAAGAATCAGTATACCCGTTACTTATTTAGTTCAAGCTAACACCAAGTACTGGTTTACCCATTTCTACATCGCTTACTGCGCCTTTAAAATTACGCCGCTCGACAGATAACACTTCTACCACATAACGGTCGCCCGGTTGAGCATTTGAGGCCAAAGAGGATATTGATCCACCTCCCGATAGCGTAATAGGACCAGCAACCCGACGGTTGCCCCGAGCCAGAGATATCTGAATTTGGGACACGCGGAATTGCGCGTCTTCCGGCGAAAAATTCTTAAAACTTTCATCAGGAACGGCAATAACCTGAATGGTACGAGCACTTGATGCTCCGGTGCCCCGCCGTTCGTCGTAGGCACCGCCGTTCACCCGTAGTTCAAGGGTGGGTTTTGGAACCCGTTGAACCCGGAAGGGTTCAGTTCCTAAAATATTCCCTTGATTGCTGATTGATAGACTCACCTGTGCTCTGCCTGGTACGATAGTAAATTTACCTTTTTGACCGCTAGGAATAATTTCTGCACCATCCGCTGAGAAAGTCGGTGCCCATAACGCTCCGAGAGCGGGACTTTGAATACTCAACTTATTAGCACATCCCAAATACAACGGGGGCAATGTTCCTGTTTCAATCTGATACGTAGGGCGGGCAACGAAATACTCCTGCTCTAATCGAACGGTAGTGTCCCTACCCGACGGCGTCGGGAAAGAAATTACACCTTGCAAAACCCGACGGGCCAAACCTTCGGCATTATATCCACCACCTTGGGCAGTAAATTCAATAATACCTTTACCATTCTGTACTTGTAACGGAGATCCATTTAAACTCATGCGAGGAGTTATACCAGAAGCAGAAGCCGCGATAAACATTTCTCCTTTAAACTTTGTACCGGCAGCTACTACCTTAGACTCAGAGCTGATCATTGCCAGGATACGGTCAAATTTAATATCCGTAGCCCCTACCTTACTTGCGAGGTAATTAAGTACCTCACCTTCTATCCGGCGGATATCGGTTTGCTTTTGACTTAAAACGGCCAACGCCGCAGCTACGGGTGTTTGAGCAAAGTTTAGTTCAGCAAAATCTTTGTTACGTTGATCTACCTTATTTTTTGAAATGGGATCATCGTTAGCATCCAATGCCAAAGGCTGAAACTTTTGTTGGCTGAATTGATTCAGTTTTTCGGTAAAAGCATTGAGACGTTGTTTTAATGCGTAAGCCTTACCGTTCTTATTTCCACCAATCATCAATTGGGCCACTTTTGCCTCTTCCTGAGGATTTTTAATGCTCCCGTCCTCTTTCAAACCAGCACCGGCAACGGTTATGATTTCTTGTTTGAGAGAATTTAGTTCGTTGTTTATGTCCGCAGATAATTTCCGTACGTCGTCTGCTTGTTTCATTACAGCGACGTCTGCTGCCCGGTTTCCGGACTTGTCGACGGCTGCTTTTATTTTTAGGACGGTTTCCTGATTTATTTTATTGGCTGCTCCGGAAGACAATTCTAGTGAATTATTCAAAAGGACAAACTTCTCGATAATAGCAGAACTTACCTGTAAGGCGAGCATTGCTGTTAGTACGAGGTACATCATCCCAATCATCTTCTGACGGGGCGTTTCTTTTCCACCTGCCATAGAATTCAGTGATCAGTTATCTTGTGAGGACTAAGTTTTACTTTGTTAGTTTGCATTAACCGCGCATTGCAGTCAGCATATTACCATATACCTGATTCAAAGAGGTAATATTCGTGGTGAGTTTACCCATCTCATTTTTGAATATCTGCGACTCTTTGGTAGCATCAGCCATGTTATCCATGGCGGTTGTCAGGTTACCATAGAATGCATTCATTGCCTTCAAGTGTTTGGTAGTATCCTGCAATTCCATTTCATACACGGCATTCAGGGCGCCCATGTTCTTGGTAATTTGCTGAAATTGATCGCGGTAAGCCTGGGCGTCCTTGGTAGCATCTCCCATGGATGTCATAGCTGTAATAGCAACACCATAAGATTTGTTCATTTCAGTGATAGCCACTGAAGCACTCCTAACACTCTTTGAATAATCGTTTGTGGCAACGGTAGCATCAGTAAGATCACCGATTTTGCTCACGGTATCAGTAAGGCTACGGAATCCTTTACCAAGGTTGTCAAATATATCAGGAGTGATTTTTGCATTAGCAAGCATTGCGTCCATATTGGCAGTCAGACCAGTTCCGTTAGGAGCGGTTGCCCTTTTTGCCATAGGGCCGTCAAAATCTTCGGCTAGCTCTGGATATACGCGATCCCATGCATACTGTTTCTCCACAGGTTGAACAAAGGTTTGTAATGCATAAAGCAAAAAGATTCCTGCTTCAACCCCAAGTCCGACAGTAAGCATTTCAGTACCTCCATCCCAGTGTTGAATTTTAAACAAGGCTCCCAACACAACTACCGCAGCACCGGCGCTGTAAAAGGTTGGGAGCACTTTATCAAAGAAAAAATTAGAACCGTTTTTCTGAGCCATACAAATTCTGATCGTTTACAGTTAATTATTGGTTGATTATAAAGGTTAGATTTTAGATTATGCTTGTAAAAAAGAAGCAGCGTTGAGGCTGCTTCTAAGAATAAAATCAAATTCTTATCGCCTTGCAGTTGCCCCGCGGCGGCCATCAAAATTATCCATCACACAACGGAATCCAATAAAGGCACGTCTTTCTGCCTCATATTCGTAGGAGCGAGTTCCTGTTTGGAGATAGTAGGCTATATCCTTCCAGGATCCACCCTTTATTACCTTACGAGGCTCGTTAGGGTCGTCATTTTCTGGGTTCATATCCCATAATATTGTGTTGGCATTGTCAGCAAAGGCATCAAGTGTCCATTCAGAGACGTTTCCAGCCATATTATACAGTCCAAGCTCATTAGGGTTATAAGCATTTGCTGGGCCGGTATATGGGTAGCCATCGGCGTCATAGTTGCCTCGTTGGGGCTTGAAGTTTGCTAGGAAACAACCTTTACCATTCATTGTGTATGGGTTTCCCCATGGATATTTGGCACCCGCGCGACCTCCTCTTGCGGCCCATTCCCACTCGGCTTCGGTGGGTAGGCGGAAATTTGGAGATTTAAACATTCCTTCTTTCAACCTGAAATCGTTGTAAAGATTGGTACGCCACTGAGTAAAATACTTTGCTGCGGTCCAACTTACACCTACTACCGGATAAGTATCGAACGAAGGGTGCATATAATAGTACTCTACCATGGGATCACCGTTGGAGTACGCAAAATCTTTCTTCCAAACAGTAGTATCCGGGTAATATTTGGTCATGATTTCTTCTTCGCCTAGAACAGAGATCGAATCCATTAAGAGAGCAGAAACAAATTGACGATATTCATGATTGGTTATTTCGGTATCGTCCATGTAAAAGGAGCTGATAGTAACTCGCTTATTCATGTTAACCATGGTTGCAGCCATATCTTCGTCTGCTTGACCCATGACAAAAGATCCCGAGGGAATCATCACCATCCCCGCTGGGGTAGTTTGACGGTAGCCTTTTCGAGCGGTTGCAACAACTTCTCCATTCGATACACCAATTTCTTCCTTATTCCCCTTGCCGAAGCGCTCTTTGATGAATCCGCAACTTTGCATGAGCATTATCGAGGCTACCAGAAGTAAGCTTTTGGCTCCATTCTTATAGAACATGTTTCTATTCATGATGGTATATGCTATTATATTAATTTGATATCTGTTTAAAAACGATGATTGATTGCTGTATAGTATATCTGTTGCTATGGATGGTACTGATTACGTTAATTCAAGTTCTTTGTCATTCGTCGTAACGAAAAACCTATTTATTTGTTTTGTGGAGCGCTTTGTTTTGATAAATTCTCCAAAGATATCACCTCGATTCAAAGTGAACAACAAGAAGTACGCCAAAACTCAAATAAAAGCCGACTTAAACAATGAATATTCCTAAAAATGAAACCTTGGAGTCCTTACGATTGTTTTTTTGCCAAATTTTGGGGCAGGTAGACGATAGGAGAGTAATACTTCAAATGACGAAGGAGATTTGACTGTGGTACCACCTGTTACGATATCATAAGCACCGGAAAGTCGTAATGCCTGATTTTGCATCAGGTTAACACCTCCCATAACAATAAAGGCGTCTCCCTGACGGTATCCTCCCCCTAGCCAATATCGTTGGTTATAGGTTACCATAGCGCCACCTTCGATGGAGCTTGATGATAAATCTGATTTAAAAAGGACAAACGGTTGAATTTCAACTAAGTATCCAATTTCAAGATTTAGCCCACCGTTTAGATAATAAACAGGTATCAATGGATTGGTGGCCTGATTTGAACCAAGTTTGTATTCGAATTTCAATAAGTGGTTTACCGAAACTCCTACGTAGTAGGCTTCCGTTTCGTATTTCATCCCAAGATTCACATCGGGATGGCTCTCAGTCACTGTGCCCGTTGCAATAAGAGGGTCACCGGGTTCGCCGGGACGTAGTAAATTATAATTCAGAGCTGCCCGGTAGATACCTGCGCTAGCTCCGATAGAGAGTGTGCCACTTGTAAGTGCCAAACGGTAGGCAGCGGCTACCTGAAAACTCTGATTACTTAACGCTCCTATTTTGTCATTGTAGAAGGTGACTCCGATTCCAAGGTTTTTAATGGGAGCACTGGCAGAAAAAAACTGCGTGGTGGGAGCACCGCCGTTGTCGAAAGTGCCTTGGTAACCAGCGTACTGAGACCGATGAAGGAGTTGAAATTGTGTGACCCCACCTCCACCAGCATTAGCAGGGTTAAAATAGAGTTGGTTTAGCTGAAATTGGCTAAACTGGGCTGGTTGCTGACCAAAAGCAGAGATTGATAGTAGTAAGCTTCCGGTCAGAAATATAATAGTATAAATTATTTTTGACATACAGGGTATGGGTATCCTCTTCCAATATACAGTACTTGCCTAAAAACAAAAAGTTTACAGAATAACGCATATTCCGTAAAAAAATTGAAAAAAGCGAAGAAGGTCGAAAAAAAACGGCCTTCTTCATTGCTGTTGTATGTTGTTTACCTTGCGAATGTAAAGTTCTAGTGCCCCATTCATAGAGGGTGCATTGGGCAAAGGCGCCTGAATATCAAGAAAGAGATTGGCTTCTTCAACCGCTTTGGCAGTGGTAGGGCCAAAAGCAGCAATTCTGGTTTTATTTTGCTTAAAGTCAGGAAAGTTCTCCAATAGTGATTTGATCCCTGATGGGCTAAAAAACGCTATGATATCATAGTATACGTCTTCCAAGTCAGATAGATCGGCTGAGACTGTCTGATACATCGTAGCTTCGGTAAAATGCATATCTTCGGTATCAGCAAACTCGGGGATGTCATTTTTTCTGACATCAGAACAGGGATACAGAAACTTCTCATTCTTATGTTTCCGGATCAATTCAATTAGTTCGGCCGCCGTCTTAGTACTATTGAAAATCTTACGTTTCCGAATGATAATATACTTTTGCAAATAATTTGCCGCTTGTTCCGAGATACAAAAGTATTTCATATCGGCGGGTACTTCAATTTTGGCCTCCTGACATATTCGAAAAAAGTGATCGATGGCATTACGGCTGGTAAAGATAATGGCGGTGTGGTCCAATATGTTTACCTTTTGTTTTCGAAATTCTTTGTAAGACACCCCATCTACTTGAATAAAAGGTCGAAAATCAACTTTAATGTTGTACTTTCTAGCTAATTCAAAATAAGGTGAATTTTCATCGGCAGGTCTAGATTGGCTTACCAGGATGGTGGTTACCTTGTTGAGCCGATCCTGATCAAATTTGATGGTCTCACTCATTTACAAATGCATTTTATAATTACAGTAGAAAGCAACGATTAACTAATCTGTGCAAGTTTTGCACCAATTATCAAGGGTATAATTTCTATGACGCAAAGGTACGAAAATAAATACAGATTTATAATTCGAGGTCCAGGGTTGGTAAAGATGAAAAGTAAAACGAACTTAATTAGATAGAAAGAAATGAAGGTGTAGAAGATGGTAGTCTTGACGTTGACGAACCACACAGGGGAGTCAATAGAGAGTCCAAAACACACGAGCATTATAAATCCATAAAATAGAAAAGATACTTGTAATGATTTGACATAGTGAGTATTTATGACCTTCGCTATGTTCAAAACGCTCCCAACAACTCCCATCAGGATGTACTTAAAATTGAAGCTCAAAAATACGATTAAAGTTAGCTTTACCTGATCCAATAGAAGTTCAGCAAGCGTTGATTCTTCTGTTAACAAGCCCCTAGTATCAAAAAAGTCAATATTGTAATGCGAAAAGAAAAGAAATATATAGCTAAACATCGTACTAACAATGATCGTATTGACCAATATTACCCTCGTAAACGGCTTATTGAAGGTGTAAAAATCATTTCGTTCGGATCGATCTATGAAGTCCTTCGAACTGGAGAATCTTCGAAATCCATTTGAAGAAGTTGTGTAGTTAAAAGCAGCTAGCACAAGTGTAAATACAATAATCAGCGTTGAGAAGTTCTGAAATGGGGTGCTGACCAATGGTTTTATATTGATCAGGGATAAACTCTTGGTGTTGTTAGGCTCCTGCTGGCTAATACTTTTTCTGCGGTGTCCAATGTAGACTGTCTTGTCTTCGACGCCTGATGTCCCATATAGGGTAATCAATAATACATCTTTCTGGTAAACCCTTTTCAGGCTATCAATATTCAGGGTTACCCATTGCTCTGGTTCTAATTTTTTCTGTAAGGCACCTTCGATAAACAGGAAGTTTTCTTTGGAGGTACTTAACAAGAGATCGTATTTGCTATTTTTTGGTAGATCGATAAAAAGGCTAAATGATAGCTCATCCTCGTGTACTCCCCTTGAATAGGGAACAAAGTTGTTGTACTGCTTGCTATACGCAAGCCAATCATGCTGGAAGTTATACACCAAAAAGTAAGCATGCTGCGGACCTACTTCGTTCATAGCCAAAGCCGACGAAAAGAAAGATCCGAAAAAAAATAAGAGGAGGAAGGAAGAAAATAGGCGTAAATGTTTCATAGTAGCAACAAAGGGCCGAGTGTAACTCAGCCCTTGTCTTATGGTCAGTAAAATCTGATTCGTACTATTTTCTACCGAGAGCCATCAGCATCGTCTCGCCGATTAAGGCGGGCGATTGCGCCACGTGGATACCACACTCCCGCATGATACGCATTTTGGCTTCGGCAGTATCGTCGGCACCTCCGATGATAGCACCTGCGTGGCCCATACGACGTCCCTTGGGAGCGGTCTGACCGGCGATAAAACCAACGACTGGCTTGATGTTGCCTGACTGCTGTACGTAATAGGCTGCTTCAGCTTCCATACTACCGCCAATTTCACCAATCATTACGATTGCTTCGGTTTCAGGATCATTCATCAATAGTTCTACTGCTTCTTTGGTAGTGGTACCGATGATCGGGTCACCACCAATTCCGATGGCAGTAGTTTGCCCTAAACCTGCGCGAGTAAGTTGGTCTACGGCTTCGTAAGTGAGGGTTCCGGATTTGGAAACGATTCCAACGGTACCTTTCTTGAAAATAAAGCCCGGCATGATACCTACTTTACATTCTTCGGCGGTAATAATACCCGGACAGTTAGGGCCGATCAGCCGACAGTTCTTGCCTTTCAGATATTCCTTAGCCATCATCATATCTTTGGTTGGGATACCTTCGGTGATACACACGATAACGCCAATACCTGCGTCGGCTGCCTCCATGATAGCATCACTGGCAAACGCAGGTGGAACAAATATAATCGATACATCTGCACCAGTAGAGCGTACTGCCTGATCAACTGTATTAAAAACGGGACGGTCTAAATGAGTCATACCACCTTTGCCAGGTGTAACACCTCCTACCACGGATGTGCCATATTCAATCATTTGCTGGGCGTGGAAAGATCCTTCGGAACCAGTAAATCCTTGTACAATAACTTTAGAATTCTTATTTACTAAAACGCTCATGTTGGTGAATCGGTTTTTTCGGTAAAAGTAGGACGAAAACCCCTAAGTAGCAAAATGTAGGGATAATTTGTAAATTGCCTTGACGCTATTCTAAACCTACTCACATCTTTCATTTTGATGATAACCCATATTTTATCCGAACTGATACTCAGTATTACTTCTTTCGCTGTTTTTATTATCTATTTCCAACAAAAGACTATTTACACCCGGCTCCTTTGGGGAGTATTTTTAATCACTATTGCACTCACCGCTTTACTTACGGTAGTTTGGTCCATTGGGGTAGATGCTCTTTCTCCGGTGGTGTATTCTTTCCGGCGGTTAGAAAATACTCTGGCGCCCATCTGCATGATGATAGTAACTTGGGGGTTGATCAGTCATACTGAGGTTACCCGGTTTGTATTTTGGGGCACTATTGGTACCGGGGCTGGGTTATATTTCGGTTTGGTCTGGTATAGAATGGAAGCTCTGATTCAGGTGGTACAGCCATTATGCATTGTTATTTCCATGATCATAGCGTGTTTTGGGCTAATCAAACGTCAGAAAAGTGCCCTGTGGGTAATTTTTGCGATGACAGTCCTAGCCTTATCCAGTAAGCTGAGATTAGTAGTTCGGGCGGAGGTTACCATTGATCCTTACCACGTTTTGGTGGCGATCTCAACTATTTTTCTAGGGAAGGCTGTTCAGTTTGAACACAAGACCTTATTCAAACAATCCGAACCCATTGGAAGATGGATTCGGATTATTTGAACAGTCTTAATGACTAAAACTTTTTTATGAAATTTTAACCCGCTCCATTCGAGGTACAAAAAAGTGCATGACTATCCAAGCAATCAAATAGGCACTACCGCACATAATAAAGATTATGTTATAACCACTAGTGATGTCCCCCTTGGCGCTGAAAGTATCCAGGATTTGCCCCACAATGTACGGGAAAAGTACCCCTCCGAGCGAACCCGCCATACCTCCAATCCCGACGATAGAGCTAACCGCCCGACGAGGAAACATGTCTGACGCGGTAGTAAATATGTTTGCGCTCCAAGCCTGATGAGCGGCACAAGCCAAACTAATGAATGCGACCGCCGTCCAGATATTGGTTGCGGAGGTTGCGAAAACGA
Organism: Spirosomataceae bacterium; assembly: GCA_041689775.1. Lineage (GTDB taxonomy): Bacteria > Bacteroidota > Bacteroidia > Cytophagales > Spirosomataceae > JBDNFP01. The sequence goes on along the minus strand of JBDNFP010000303.1, from coordinate 23,854 downwards.
TAGGAATAACCAAAAAGGCATACAATAGCATGGCTGACTTCCTTGCCTTAAATACAGGCCACCCCTTCTTTATTAGCCAACCTGAGAGATATCCTCCTCCAATACTACCAATGGTACTGGCGGTGTATACTACCACAAGCGGGAGGCTAGGCTTTTTGAGGTCTAAATCGAAGATTTGGGCAAAATAAGAAGGTAACCAAAATAGGAAAAACCACCAGATTGGATCCGTAAGGAACTTTCCGAAGACATAAGCCCACGTTTGACGTACCCCGAAAAGTTTTAGCCAGGGAATTGGCTTTTCATTGGAGTCATCATCGGCATCACTATGGATCAGTTCCAGTTCTGCCTTGGAAATACCTTTTTTACGAGTGGGTATTTCATAAAAGTACCACCAGAAACCTAGCCAGATAAAACCAATTGCTCCTGTAACTACAAAAGCTTCCTGCCAGCCGTATGCGCCGAGAATCCAGGGAACCATGATGGGTGCCACCACAGCCCCAATGTTTGTTCCAGAGTTAAAAAGCCCCGTCGCAAATGCCCTTTCCCGCTTTGGAAACCATTCTGCTATTGCTTTGATTGAGGCTGGGAAGTTACCGGCTTCTCCCAAACCCAATGTTGCTCGCCAGAACGCAAAACCCATCGTACTTTTTGCTAGTGCATGCCCCATGGCAGCAAAACTCCATACAATTAAGGAAAGTCCTAAACCAAGTTTGGTACCTATTTTATCAATAATTCGTCCAAAAATGACATAGCCAAATGCATAAGAAGCCGTAAAGGCCATTACGATATTAGCATAATCAGATTCACTCCAATTGAAGTCCTCAGCCAAGGCTGGTTTTAGTAGACCAATCACCTGTCGGTCCAGATAGTTAATGGTAGTGGCAAAGAAGAGGAGTACAACGACAGTCCACCTGTACGTCTTGGTTGTGTTTTCCATAGATTTAGTTTTTGTTAAAAATCAGAAGCTATACCCAAAGGTTGGCCTTCATAAAGGAATTATTGATGGTCTACATAAGACAAGAATGGTAGATTTCTATCTGCATAGTAAGTGATCAAAAATAGGGTTCCCCTGTACAATACGTAAGGAAAGACGCAAAAGGGGATCGTTGACCCCCTCATGACTGCCGAAAAGTTTTGATTTATGTACCAAGTTAATAGTGATGATATTGGAAAATGAATTGAGAACGAATTGATTAAAAGCAGGAAATTAGCCTGTTTAACCGGGTTATTTAATTTCTTTAAGCGTTTCTTTTACTAGCGCGGCTGAGTTTTGTGCCGCCACTTTTAGGAAATTTAACATGTCTTCCCTAGCATTGCCATTGGCCTTATCGCTAAGGCTACGAATGACGATGCAGGGAACTTCCTGTTGGTAGCATATTTGTGCCACGGCAGCTCCCTCCATTTCGGTAGCATCTGCCTGAAAATCATTTAAAAGTTGGTTGACTTTTTCTTCGGAAGAAACAAAAACATCCCCCGTGACTATACGTCCTAAGATTACTTTGGGAGCCCGGCGACTTTCACTCGTAGAAACAAATTCTATCTTCTTGGCCGCAGCGACTGTTTTTTCCAAAAGAGCGGAGTCTGCCTTAAAAAAAGCAGGATTATACTCTCCCGTGATTGGGTTTCTGGTTTGGCGGGTAGCCTGCTTTTGGAACGTTATATAGCCAAAATCATGGTAGGTAGTCTCTCGCCCAATGACGATATCACCCGGCAATAGCTCTGGGTTTATGCCACCTGCTATACCGGTAAATAAAACTTCCGAAGGGCGAAATGATTGGAGCATTAGGGTAGTCGTCATGGCCGCGTTAACCTTTCCAATTCCGGTAAGGGCAATTACCACTTTACGTCCATTCAGTTTTCCCGTTGTAAACTGAATACCGTGCACCATTTTTACTTTTTTGTGACTTACGGACTGTTCCAGCAGCTTTACTTCGTCACTAAACGCGCAGAGCAACGCGGTCACTTTTCTGGGTTTATAGAGTTGAGCGTTTGAAACCGTAAACGAAAATGTAATGAGTATCGTAAGGGCAAAAATATTTTTCATGGGTTGTGTTCAATTAAAATAAGAGTTAGGCATGAATGCCAGTTAGTAGTGATAAAATAGCTAGTGCATCAATAATCAGGAGAGTTATCGAAATTTCTTTGAATTTTCCCTGGGCAATTTTAAACAATGTCCAACTCAAAAACCCCCAAATGATTCCTTGGGTAATAGAGTAACTGAACGGAATGAGGATCATGGCCAGAAATGCGGGAATTGCTTCCTCTAAGTCTTGCCAGTCGATTTGAATAACGGGTCGGATCATGTAAACACCTACGATCACCAACGCTGGGGCAGTGGCAACCGTTGGAATAACGGACAACACGGGGGAGAAAAACATGAACGGTAAAAACAAAAAAGCGGCTACTACGGCCGTAAGCCCCGTGCGTCCGCCTTGCTCAATTCCTACGGCCGATTCTATGTAGGCAGTACCAGGGCTACTACCTAGGATCCCCGCTAACGTAGTAGCAACGGCATCGGTTAGTAGCGACTTGCGGATATTCCTGGGATTACCATTTTCGTCCTTCAGATTGGCTGCTTCGGCCACGCCAACAAAAGTAGAAAGGCTGTCGAAGAGGTCAGTAAAGACGAAGGCAAAGATAACCGGCCACAACGCAAATTGGAACGATCCGGTGAAGTCGAGCCGCATGAGGAGGCTAAAATCAGGGGCAGCTACCCAGGATTCGGGCCCCGTGGTGGCGGCACCAAATAGATTTCCGCCGAACGAAAAAATAGTAGAAACAGCGAGAATACTGATTACGATTGCTCCCGGAATCCTCTTAATTATCAGGATGGAAGTAAGAGCCAGCCCAACCACAAATAGCAATACCGTTGGATTTGTAACACTCCCTAAGCCCACCAAAGTAACAGGATTGCCAACAATGAAACCTGCGTTTGAGAACCCGATCAGCGCGATAAAAAGCCCAATGCCAACCGCAATGGCATGGCGTAAAGTGGCCGGAATGGCATTGATCAGATGCGTGCGTACGTTGAGGACTGAAAGGATTAAAAACAAGATTCCGGACCAGAATACGGCGCCGAGGGCAGTCTCCCAAGGTATCCCCATACCTTTAACTGCCGTAAACGCGAAAAAAGCATTGAGGCCCATTCCGGGTGCTACGATCAACGGGTTTTTTGCATAAACCCCCATCATAAGGCTGCAAAAGAAAGATAAGAGTACCGTGGCGGTTAGGACACCACTGAAAGGTAATCCGGCCTGGCTAAGAATAGAAGGATTGACAACAATGATGTACATGGTTGCCAGAAAAGAAGATAAACCGGCTATTAGCTCAATGCGTACCGAAGTACCATTCTTTTTTAGTTCAAAGTAACGTTCCAGCATATAAATAAAGTAGGCCGCCAAGGGTTTGACGGCCTAAAATAAAGTGGTTTATCAGCGGTTAAAAAGGTTTTTCGATAAAAAGTGATTTTGAAACTTCCCCGCCGGGTCGTATTCTTTAACTAATTGCCTGAATTTGGGGAGTTTTGGGTAGAGCTCTTCGAGTTTGGTTGGACTCATAGTAAATAGTTTCCCCCAATGTGGTTTAACACCGAAGGGCAGGAGTTCTTTCTCGATTAAAGGTAAAAGCTTTTGTACCTCGGGCCATTCGGGTTTCCAGGTAAAATGAATCGTAATAGAATCTTGCTTGTAGCAGGGGCTCATCCACAGGTCGTCTGCCGCAATTGCTCTGATTTCGGAGGTTAGAAGATAAGGGCCTATTTGGGAGGCTAGTCTGGATACGGCCAGAATGGCCTGAACCGCATTTTCTCTGGGTAAAAAATATTCTGATTGTAATTCATCGCCACTGCTGGGAGTAAAGCCCATTTTGAAGTGGGGCATTCGTTCGTACCAGGGGCCGGGCACGCCCATTTGTTCCGTGCAGTTTTCGGAGGAAAGCTCAGGAATGGGGTGCAGGTTTTTCGTGGCTAGGGTAGCGCCCAACCAATCGGTTGGTGGGTTAAGGGCCAACGGATCATCGGCCCGCCGTTTGACCCATACTTCTTCTATAAAGTCACTCTGCCAATTGGTAAACAAACTGATGCTGTATCCACTTGCCTGAATTTCATCAAAATGATCATTCAGCTGGCTAATCGAAAGATTTTCGTATACATGCTGAACCATATCAAAGGTAGGCTGAACCGCCAGAGTTAGTTTGGTAACCACCCCTAGTGCACCTAGATGCACGACTGCGGCGTTAAAGTTTTCTCCGTCCTTTTCTTTGGCTAACGTTACCGTCTTTCCATCGGCTTGTATAATTTCCATCCCTAGTACCGAGGTGGCGAGGTTTCCGTTCTTTTCACCGGAACCGTGGGTGGCCGTAGCACAAGCTCCGGCTACCGAAATGTGAGGTAGGGAAGCAAGGTTGTGCAATGCAAATCCTTTCTGGTGTAAATAAGGGGCGAGTTGTCCGTATTTAATTCCTGAATTAACCGTCACACTTTTCCCGTCCGAGGCAATGACAATGGATTCGGGCAGGTCGGTCAGTGACATCAATAAGTCCTCACTATCTGCTATATCATTGAAACAATGGCGGGTACCTAGTACCTTCATTTTTTTAGACTGCGCTACAACGGTTCGGATATCCGATTCCGTGGATAGTGCTTGAAGGTTATCAGTACTGTAGGTAAGATTACCAGCCCAGTTTTTAGGTCTTTGTCCGTCACTGCAGCTTATCAGCGGAGAGAATAGGGGGGCGGTAAGTAAGGCGGAAGAAATTTTCATAAAGGTTCGCTTGTCCATAGCAAAGAAGTTTTGAGTTGGTTATCGGAGGTAGCAATCCTCTAAAATACCGGAACCTTACCGGATAAAATTATCAATTGCCCTTCTATCCGGTAAGACTTCGGATACCTTTCCTTACTGTAACACAGGGTGTTTCTTGTGGTGGTCGGTGGCGTCTTGGTAGGCTTTCGCAACTGCCAATACTTTATCTTCTTTAAACAGCTGACCCATAAACGTAATGCTGGAAGGTGTACCACGGTCGTTGAAACCATTGGGTAGTACCACGCAGGGGTGACCGGTCAGGTTGGTAGTGGCCAGGTTACCTCCGCCGTAGGAGGGCGAAATGTACACGTCTACCTTGGCATCTTTCAAGGTAGTATACATGTCCTGAATAAGCTTGGTTCGGAGGCGGTTGGCTTGCAGATACTCTACCGCCGGTACAAAACGAGCGGAACGGAAGGAAGTAGGCCACGCGTTTTTATCCTGACGAACCAACAGGTCATCCCGGTTAGATCGGGTTAATTCGTCGAAGGCGGCCGCACCTTCTACCGAAATAATCATCGTCATATCGCGGGTAGGGTAGTTGGGTAGCTCCATGGGTACCAGTTCGGCGCCTAATTTTTTAAGTACTTCCAGGGTGAGTGAGTCATTTGACTTTCCGTAGTAGTTCGATTCGAAGGCTTCTTTTAGGTACCCAATACGCATTCCTTTGATTGATTTCAGAGGTGCGTAGTTGAAAGGTGCATCAATGATGGTACCGTCTATTCCGTCGGGGCCGTAAATGGCGTTGAATACGATGGCGCAATCTTCCACGGACCGGCAAATTGGGCCAATTTTATCCATACTCCAACTAAGTGCCATAGCACCATGACGGCTTACCCGGCCGTAGGTAGGGCGTAGGCCGGTGGTACCACACACAGTGGAAGGAGATACGATGCTCCCCAAGGTTTCGGTACCAATGGCAAAAGGTAGTAACCCCGCCGAAACCGATGAAGCCGAACCCGCCGAAGAACCACTCGAACCGCTTTCGGTTGCCCAAGGGTTACGCGTTTTTCCGCCGAACCAAACATCTCCCATGGCCAGAGCACCGAGGGTGAGTTTAGCGCAAAGTACCGCCCCGGCTTCCTCCAATTTCGTTATTACGGTAGCATCCACATCCAAGGTTTGATCTTTGTAGGCCGCTGCTCCCCAGGTGGTTTTGTAGCCTTTCTTTGCCAATAAGTCTTTGGCACCGTACGGTATTCCGTGTAAAATACCCCGGTACTTACCTGCTTTTATCTCTTCATCGGCCCGCCGAGCCTGAGCCATGGCCAAATCTTCGGTGAGGGTCACCACACAAATTAACTTGGTGTCGTATTTTTTGAGTCTATCCAAAAAGAATTTAGTTAACTCCACCGAGCTAATTTGGCGTGAGCGGATGAGTGATGCGAGCTGAGGTATTGAATAGTAAGCCAGGTCCTGTTGATCTTTGGGGAGTGAAGCCTTCAAGATCGTGCTGAATTGAAATGGCTTTTTGACCTTTTCTACTTCAAATCCAACGGGTAAAGGGTTGAAATTCAAAGCAGGAGTGACGTCATTGGTGAGGGTTACGGCTCTCATGCGCTCATATCCATCACGGTTATTATTTAATTTGGTAAGCATGGAGTCTAGCTCCGGTTCGGTAAAACTTAACCCAAAAATCTGGGAAGCTTTATCGGCTATTTCCTTGGTGATTTTTTCGGGAGCGGCTAAATGGACAAATGAGCCCAGCGTAAAACTAGCCACTAGCCCAACTCCAATGATAATTCTTCGGGTATAGGTTTGCATAAAATGTTGAAAAAAGTGTACTAAATATTTAATATGGCCTTTCTGACCTTTTGCAAGCCGAAGATGCTAAAAAAGCGTTGATTACCGTTTAAAAACAGTTGATCAACGCTTAAATATTGAAAAGTTTGAGAAATGCATAGGGTTTCAAAATTCAATCAAAGAGACTATCCAACGAGGTTAATAGGTTGCTTCGGATCCGCCTCCCCCAAAATCGCCACCGCCAAACTTAGGACCCGAAGGAGTATCTGAGCCAAGACTTCCTGCTTGGGTAGCTATGATGTTTCCTAGTAGTATGCCCACTTCCAGATCACCTTCTGGTGTATAGCTAAACCCTTTCTGAGGGGTTTTGAGCGCTCTGATTAGTAGTACGAAAAGAATTAGGCCAAGAGTACCCACCAGAGTTACTGTCCATTCACTGGATAGTACAGGGTAGTAGCTGTGCCAGGTAAGAAAAGAAAAAAGCAAAAATAGTCCGCTCAAGATAAGGAAAGAAATTTTGCGAAGCCTGTACCCGGTAAATAGATAGATAGCTGGTACGAGGAAGGTCAGAGCCCAGAAAATACCCGAAAAGGTAATCTCGGGTGAAGGGCTGGGGAGGCCATTGAGACTCATATTACCCCCTCGCACAATGCCGTAGTTGATTGAAATATAGGCTGTACACAGGGTAGCGTAGTGAAGGGTCGTAAAGCAAACCGACCAATAGCCGGTTGTTTCTTTTTGTTGGAAGTGCCTGATCGACAACCAGCACAGAATTGAAAGGGAAAAGAGGATAAACGGAAGAAGTAATTTTCCGATCGAAAATTCGAAGCTTACTGCGGCTACTATGAAGAGTAAATCCAGATAGGCAACTAGTGATACTAGTGGTTCACCGTAGAAGTAGACCAAGAGAACTAATATTGGGAGATAGCATAGACCAATAAGCCAGGGAGTATCCCCAAGGAAAACCCCCAACTCCATTACTTGAAATGCGAAACAAAGCGGTATGGTGTACAACAGGGCATTATCAATGCCGGAAAAGTAAAGTTTACGGTTCTTGATGAAGTAGTTTAAAGCGAAGAATAGAATAATACCATACCCGGGACTGATAAACTTCTCGGCGTTTTCAAAATCAGCAAATGGTAAAAAGATCAGCGTACCCCCTAAGATGCAGACACATGTAAATATGAAAAGCCCAATTTTTACAAACCAGTTGGGTTGGTAGGGTAGTGAAGAGTATCTATCCATTATGCCTCGAAGGTTTTCCTCAGTAATGAGCTTTTTTGAAAACCATTCTTTTGCGAGTTCTTGTACTCGGAGGTTTTTTAATAATTCCTGGTTGTAGCCTATCATAGGGAAAGTGATTTTTTAGGGGAATACTAGACAGTTTTTCCGAGTAATTTCTTAAAGTTCAACAAGAACCAAACTACTCCGGCGGCGCTAAGCAGGAAATATAAGGAGCCGAAAAATGCACCAAATTCTAACGAAAGCTGTGAGAACAAAAGGTAGGTTACGGTGATGTAGCCGAACACCAGACCAATCAGGAGAAAAAGTAAGGATTCCCCCAGTCTTGCATTGACGTAGAAGTACCAGCATCCTACTCCACTAAGAATACTAAAAACGAATTTCCATGAGTCAAATGTTATCATTCCGGCGGTACTAGCTGCTAAAAACAATGTTCCGGCAATGAGCAGGTAGGTGTAATTGAAATGGGACTTGATGTTTCGGATCGCGAGGATTTTGGAAAGGAGCGTGACAGTACCACCAAAAACCAGAGCCGTAATAAGAACCGAGATGTCGGTAAAGTCATTCTTGACCAGAAGCTCATTAGGAGTAACGGTGAGCCCAATCCAAGAGGCCAATGACGAAAGTCCAAGAGAAAGCACCCCCTGATGATCGAACCGGTAGGCAAGAAACAGAAATAAGAGAGCAGGTAGCAAAGTCGCTACCCCGTAGCGAGTACCAAATACCTGAAATTGGTATTGCGCATATCCCTCGACCACCAGAAATAGTAAGCAACCAAGTAGTAACACGGTGTCGAGGTATGGGTTTTGATGGTCTACCCGTGCTGAAGAATAGGGGAGCCCTTGCCTGAATACAAACAAAAATGAACCTAGCGTAAGTAAGGACAGGACGAGCAACAGGACGATATGCCCCGCCGTATTGATGTTTTCGTAAATAAGTACCCCTAAGCCTCCGATAATGGAGGTAATTGAAAGATACAGAGCTACTCTAATATAACCGTATAAGGAAACAGGTTTGTGCCGGTTGTATTCTTCAATCCTACTTCTCTGGTCGAGACTTAGCAATTGGTTCGTTTCCAGTTCATTTAATAGCTGGTCTGTATTCATAGTCGGGGATTGGATTGAATAGGTAGGCTGGTACTTCCATTAGTGTACTAGTCAGTGGTTTGAAACAGTTCTTACATGCAGTTGTTTACAACTACTTTAAAAGCAAACGCTCGATAACACCAAACTTAATTTATTTAAAACTAAAAAGCTTGTGAAAGTTACCTATTACGGACATTCTTGTTTTGGAATTGAAACTACGAAAACCAAAATTCTATTTGATCCCTTTATTTCGCCTAACCCACTTGCCAGCCACATTGATGTCAATTCGATCGAAGCGGACTATATCCTCATTTCTCATGGTCATGAGTACCATATTGCGGATGCCGAGGCTATTGCAAAACGTACCGACGCAACCGTAGTAGCTAATTTTAAAGTGGTAGGTTGGCTAGGAAATAAGGGAGTAGAAAATGGACATCCCATGAATACGGGCGGGAAATGGAAATTTAATTTCGGTCAGGTTCAACTAGTGGCAGCAGTGCATTCAAGTAGTATGCCCGACGGTTCCTACGGGGGAAGTGCTAATGGTTTTGTGGTCAAAATTGACGGCAAAACCCTTTATTTTGCCGGAGACACCGCGTTATTTTTAGATATGAAGCTTATTGGGGAGTCCAATACGATTGACTTTGCATTCCTGCCCATTGGTAGCAATTTTACGATGGATGTAGAGGATGCGTGCCGGGCGGCCAAGTTTGTCAATACCACTCAGGTGATTGGCATGCACTATGATACGTTTCCTTACGTAAAAATTGATCATAGCGAGGCGCATAGAGCGGCAGCTACTAATAGTTTAGATTTGCACCTGATTCCGGTGGGTGAGAGTATTGAAATTTAAGATTCGTTGAAAATAAGAAGTGGGTAGCGTCCAACGCTACCCACTTCATTTATTCTTCATCATACCGGTCATTGCGCCAGGGATACCCGGTATTAGAATAGCCCCTTTCTTCCCAAAAACCTGGTTTATCTTCCTTCATGAAGTGAATTCTTTTTATCCATTTTGCCCCCTTCCAGGCGTATAGTTGAGGGGTTATTACCCTAGCCGGACCACCATGATCATGAGGTAGGGGTTGGTTATCGGCGGTATGTACTACCATAACATCGGGTTTCAGGGCTTCGGCCAAGGGTACATTGGTAGAGTAAGTATCGTATCCATAAAACATTATGTGGCTAGCCGTATCCTTTGGCTGAACCAAAGCTGCCAGATCCAACAGCCGTACACCCACCCAAGGGATATCCATTCTTGACCAGGTAGTGACGCAATGAAAATCACTTACATCCTCGGTTTGGGGTAAGGCCATAAAGTCTTCCCACTTCAATACGACCGGATTTTCTACCTCGCCATCAATGTATAATCGCCAACGGTCCAACGATACGCTGGGTTTATAACCCAGGTCAAGTACTGGCCACTTTTCAGTTTTAATTTGCCCCACGGGTAGTTTGGGCATTCCATGGCGATTTGGATCACCCGTACCTTGTGGTTGATTGTCTGCCAGGGAAGGTGTATTCCTTATTTTTTCCTCAAATCGACTTTTAAGCTTCATTCGAGCTTCAATAATTCTATCGAGTTTGTCCATTCGCTAGGTTCTTAGTTAGTAGGCTACTTGCAGAAATTATGTTGTTACTTCATGTAGGCGGTTGCCTCTTTTTCCAGGTTTACATATTGAGCTATTGCCAGGCATTTCCTGTAATACTCCTTGGCCGAAACCTGATTATTGTTTCGGTCGGCAATCCTGGCGAGGCCGGCGTAGGCCATGGCGTGGTATTCCCGGGTGTATTGCTCATCATGGGGAATCTTCAGCGCCGCAAGATACTCATCCTGCGCTTTGGCATAATCCCGATCCTTCTTTTCAAGTAGATAGCCTTCAAAAAAATGCCATGCGATGGGGTAGAAGTCATCATTCCGCCGTCGCAGCTCCGGGATAAGCTTTTCTGCATCAGCGTATTTGCCGCTTAATAACAGGGCTTCGGTATGTATCATTTTGAAAATGGTATTTCTAGGAAACGAGTCTTCCAGCTGGGAAGTGTATTTTACTGCTAAATCAGGTCTGCCCTCATGTTCAAGATAAATGTGAGCCAGGTAGAAAGTAGCCTCTACTTTGGTGATACTCCCCATCCGGGTAGCAATATCGAGTTGTCGCAGTCCCAAAGGCTTATTCCCATTCTTGAAAAAAAACATAATGGGTTTGATGATGGGATGGTCTTCGGGGTATTGCTCCACGTAATAATTGTACATGCCGGTTGTGAAATAAAACTCCGAATTTTTGTCGGTCAGTTTTAAGCCTTCGGTCAAAGTACCATAGGTTTTTTGAGCCTCTCCGGCGGCTTTCATCAGTTCATTCTGATAGTTGTACATCAACGCCAGGTACCCGCGTGCTGCTAGGGTAAAAAAAATAGCTTCTGGGTCTTTACTATTCTTACCATACTGCTTTTCAACCGCGATGAGGCATTGGTTCAGCGTCCGGACATACTCGCCCACCTTGGCTTTGTTATCCTGAATCGGCAAATATTGCCAGTACATCGCGAAGGCCTTTACTATATAATTGACCGGATGGTTGGGGTATCGTGATTGTAATTGCTGACTTACCGCGGTGGCCGCAGCAAATTCATTGTTGTAAATATGATTGATACCCGTGCTAATTAGATTTTGGGTGGGCTTATCATTTAAAAGTTGCCCCTTTGTTGCGGGAATAAAAACTCCGAATAGTAGCAGCAACAAAAAAAGCTTAAATATACCTGGCATGGAAAAAAGGAATCGTTTAGAGTTGGCTTGTTTGTGTCAATTGGTAGCAGTAGCTTTGTTCATAACGTTAATTGTTAATGCAACGTTTCTAAGCCCAGTTTTTTATTATATCTTATGATTCATTACAATCAGTTCACGTTAGAGAACGGTTTGAAGGTATTCGTGCACGAAGACTTTTCAACTCCGATGGCCGCCGTCAATATAGTGTACAATGTTGGCTCACGTGACGAAGAGGAAGACCGGACCGGTTTTGCTCACCTTTTTGAACACTTAATGTTTGGGGGCTCTAAGCACATACCAAGCTACGATGAGCCAGTACAACAGGTAGGGGGCGAGAATAACGCCTTCACCTCACCAGACGTTACGAATTATTACATTACCTTACCCGCCGATAACGTCGAAACTGCCTTTTGGTTGGAGTCTGACCGCATGCTTAGTCTTTCTTTTGACCCACAGGTGTTGGAAGTGCAACGGAAGGTTGTTATCGAAGAGTTCAAGCAACGCTACCTCAATCAGCCTTACGGCGATATATGGTTGAAGCTACGCCCATTGGCGTATTCTACCCATCCCTACCGTTGGGCTACCATCGGAAAGGATATTAGCCATATTGAAAAGGCTACCATGGGAGATGTACAGGCATTTTTCTTCAAGTTTTACCGGCCAAACAATGCAGTATTGGTGGTGGCGGGTGCTGTTACTACTGATCAGGTAAAACAACTGGCCGAAAAATGGTTTGCCCCCATCCCGGCCGGGGAAGCCTATCACCGTACCCTTCCTTTGGAGCCATCACAAACCATGGCCCGCCAATTAGAAACGTCAGCGGCGGTTCCTCTTAATTCACTGATTAAGACCTACCACATGCCAGGCCGCTACGAGGACCTTTTTCACGAAGCGGACCTGATTAGTGATATTTTGGGTAGAGGGAAGTCTTCGCGGTTGTACCAGTCACTATTGAAAGAACGTCCATTGTTTAACAGTATCAGCGCAAGTATTACCTCTTCTCTTGACCCCGGATTATTGATTATTCGGTCAAATTTGAACGTAGGTATATCGATGGAAGTAGCCGATCAAGCAATTGAAGAACTGGTGGACGGTTTTGTGAGAATTGGTATCACCGATGAGGAGCTGGACAAAGTGAAGAACCAATCAGAAGCGACCCATGCCTTTTCGGAAGTAGAGCTGCTTAACCGGGCTATGAATATTGCATTTGCGGCCAACGCAGGTAACGCAGAATGGGTAAATCAGGATGAGCAAACCATTCAGAATATTGAGAAGAGGGGCATCGCTGAAGTAGCCCGCACCATCCTTCGTCCCGAAAACTGCTCCACACTTTACTATCATGCAAGTCAGACAAATTAATGGAAAATAAAATACCTTTCCGGGTAGGCCAAGGATACGATGTACATCAATTAGAGGAAGGTCGCCCTTTCTGGTTAGGCGGAATACTTATCCCTCACACGCACGGTGCCAAAGGTCACTCCGATGCCGATGTAGTGTGTCATGTATTGTGTGATGCTCTATTGGGAGCCGCCAATATGCGCAACATTGGGTACCATTTTTCGGATAAGGATGCGCAATGGAAGGGAGTAGACAGTAAATTGCTCTTAGCCAAAGTACTAGAAATGGTACGGGAGAAAGGCTATGAAGTTGGAAATGTAGACGTCACCGTGGTTTTACAGCAGCCAAAACTAAACCCGCACATCCCGGCGATGAAAGAATGCCTGGCGGGTGTGATGGTCGTCGACGAAGACGCTATTTCTATCAAGGCAACTACCTCAGAGCAAATAGGATTCGTCGGTAGGCAAGAGGGTATAGCCGCCCATTGTGTTGCTTTAATTTATTCAAGATAATATCATAAAGCCGTTATCTAAGTAAGTAGCTTCGATTTTATTATTTGCAATGATAAGTCAGCTATCTATATTAGTCAATTAACTCTGTATCAATACTTAAAAAAGATAATAGCTACAAGAAAACAGCTACTGACACCTGAATACCATGAGAAAAACAAGTTTACTCGCCATTGGTTTATTAAGTATATCGTACCTAAGTATCGCGCAAGTGGTTGAAGCACCCATTGGGTTTGAGGAATACGATCCAATATCTACCTTAATAGTGAAGGAAAATATTCTGACGAGGGCTAAGTTCCCATTTATTGATGTTCATAACCATCAATACCGGATGCCCGATCAAGACTTGAATCAACTGGTAGCCCAGATGGATAGCCTGAATATGAAGGTAATGGTCAACCTGAGTGGTAGAGGCTGGTATCAGAATTGGGATGAGGGCACTGCCCACTTAAAAGGAGGGTTAGCCAACGTAATGAAAAACCAACCTAATCGGCTGGTCATATTTACTAATCTTCAATTCAGTGGTTTTGGTACGCCAGAGTGGACAAAAAGAGCCGTGGAGCAATTGGAAACTGATGTAAAGATGGGGGCTAAGGGTTTGAAGATTTACAAGAGCCTAGGTTTTAGCGGCATACGAGATGATAAGGGTAAAAGGGTAGCCGTAAATGACCCCCGTCTTGATCCGGTTTGGGCTAAATGTGGAGAACTGGGTATTCCGGTGCTTATTCACACGGCGGATGTTCCATCATTCTGGGACCCGTTGGACCGGTACAATGAGCGCTGGCTAGAACTAAAAACCCATCCTAACCGGAAGCGTGATGCCAATGATCCGATTCCTTTTGAAGATCTGATCGGGGAGCAACACGATATATTCAGGAAGCACCCGGGCACTATTTTTATCAATGCACACATGGGCTGGTACGCTAATAATTTGGAAAAACTAGATAGCCTAATGATAGAATTCCCCAATATTTACGTGGAAATCGGAGCCGTAATTGCTGAGCTTGGCCGACAGCCGCGGGCTGCGAAAAAGTTCTTCGATAAATATCAGGATCGTGTTCTTTTCGGTAAAGATAGCTGGGTACCTTCTGAATACACTACCTACTTCCGCGTACTTGAAACCGAAGACGAGTACTTCCCGTACCACAAGAAATACCATGCTTTCTGGCGGATGTACGGATTAGGGTTGTCAGATCAGGTCTTAAAGAAACTCTACTATAAAAATGCGCTTAAAATTATTCCCGGTCTTGATAAGAGTGGTTATCCGGACTGATCAATAGTAAAGCAACTTACCAACTTGAATTAACCAGAAACATTCTTTTGAAGTGAATGGCATCATAACCCAAGTAGAGGTCTTTCGACTGAATATACCATTGAAAGCCTCCGTGACTATTGCGATTGGTACCATCTCCGAGGCGAGAAATATATTGGTAAAAATACATACCTCAGAGGGTATCTACGGAGTTGGTGAGGGGGCTCCTTTCTGGATGATTGTAGGCGAAACCCAGGATTCGTGCCTGGCGACCGCCAGGGATTTTGGTCGACTTTTACTAGGGCGGCCCGTTTGGGATATTGAAGGTAATCTGCGATTAATGGATGGGTATCTGACGCGCAACTTTACGTGTAAAAGTGCCTTCGATATGGCCATGTATGATGCGGCTGCTAAGTATGCCAATATGCCTCTTTATCAGTTTTTGGGAGGTTCAAAACGCCGAATTACAACGGACGAAACAATTTATATTGATTCGCCCGAAGCGATGGCAGCGGATGCCCTGGCAATAAAAGAACGCGGTGCCGAGGCTATCAAAGTAAAGCTAGGAAAGGATCCAAAGGAGGATATTCAAAGGATTAAAGCAATCCGGAGGGCAATCGGGGACGGTTTACCATTGCGGGTAGACGCAAATCAGGGTTGGGACTATGTATCGGCCGTGCAGGTATTAAAAGCCATCGCGGCCTATGGTGTTCAGTATTGCGAGCAACCTGTAAAGCATTGGGACTACGAAAATCTCGGCAGAGTACGGGCAAATTCACCCATACCAATTTGCGCGGACGAATCGCTTTTTGATCATATTGATGCGCTCAAACTTGCCCAAAAGCAGTCTGTCGATTACTTTAATATAAAGCTTTCAAAATCTGGCGGAATAAATAATGCACTGAAAATTAACTCCATTGCCGAAGCAGCCGGTATCCCTTGTATGATTGGCTGTATGTCAGAAAGTAGGCTAGGAATCACGGCCAATACCCACTTGGCTTCGGCCCGTCAGAATGTTGTTTTTTATGATCTGGACTCGCCATTTGAGCACGCCATTGATCCTGTCATCGGTGGTGCTACCTACCGAAACTCTTACCACCTAGACCTGCCCGAAACACCTGGGCACGGCGCCGACTTTGATCCCGAATTTTTAGGGGGACTAGAATCGTTCTCTGTCGATTGATTTGCCTTTGTCCACAAAAGAAGTGCCCGACGGATTAATCCGTCGGGCACTTCTTTTGATGTATCTGGGTATTTTACACTTCCTCTTCCACGACGAGTTGCTTCTCGTACAGTTCTTTATAAACACCTTCTATGGCAAATAGCTCATCGTGGGTACCTTGCTCCACAATCTTGCCATCATCCAGCATGATGATCTTATCTGCGAGCTTAGCAGACGAAACGCGGTGTGAAATTATGACGGAAGTTCGGTTCTTCATGATGCGTTGGAGGTTATTAAGAATAATATTCTCGGTATTGGTATCAACGGCCGACAGGCAGTCATCTAGAATAAGAATCTTCGGATCACGGGCGATGGCCCTGGCAATTGACAATCGTTGTTTCTGACCACCAGAAAGCGTAACTCCCCGCTCCCCAAGGCGCGTGTTATATCCATTAGGAAAATCCTTGACTGTTGCCAAGAGGTCGGCGTCTTCCACGGCTTGCTCTATCTTTTCGAACTTCATGTCTTGTACCCCAAACTGAACGTTATTGGCGATAGTATCAGAGAACAAAAAGACATCCTGTGGTACGTACCCTAAATGCCGGCGGATATGTTGCACATCGTAGTCTTTCAAGGGAGTACCATCGAGTAAAATACTGCCTTCGGTTGGGTCGTAAAGTCTGCAAATCAGGTTGGCCAAGGTGCTCTTCCCTGAGCCTGTTGTTCCCAAAATAGCGATGCTTTCTCCTTCTTTAATTTCGAGCGAAAAATTCTGTAATGCTTTTATGCCTGAATCAGGATATAAGAAGCTTACGTTATCAAAGTGCAAGTTGCCTTTTATCTCGGATTTTAGGTTAGCATCGGACGTAATGGTATTCTTTTCGTCCAGAAATTCGTTGATCCGAACCTGCGAAGCCGCCGCCCTTTGAATCTGACTGGTAGTCCAACCAAGCGCCATTACTGGCCAAGTAAGCATGTTTACGTACAGAATAAACTCCGTGATATTACCCGGGGTAAGATTGCCGTTAATAATTTCCTGCCCCCCCACGTAAATAACCAATACGTTGCTCAATCCAATCAACAGCATAATGATCGGGTAAAAAAGAGCGTCTACCTTCGTGAGGCTAAGTGATTTTACCTTAAAGCTTTCGGTTTCGTTTTGGAAGTTACCGAACGAATATTTTTCCTGAACAAAAGCTTTAATTACCCTGATTCCTGAAAAAGCCTCTTGTACGTAGGTAGAGAGAGCGGATAACTGCCGCTGAATTTCTTCCGATTTCTTAATAATAATGCTGTTGACAATGTAGATGCTGACCGAAAGCAGGGGTAGAGGCAATAAAACGTAGAAAGTCAGCTTTGCATTGACGGACACCATGTACGAAATGACCAGAATAAATAGTACGATCAGGTTAATTCCGTACATGATGGAAGGTCCAACATACATCCTAACCTTGCTGACATCTTCCGAAATACGGGCCATAAGGTCACCGGTGTTATGCTTCCGGTAAAAACTCATCGGTAGAGCTTGATAGTGACGGTAGATGTCATTTTTAAGGTCATACTCAATGTGACGTGACATCACAATGATGGTTTGCCGGACCAGAAAAAGGAAGAAACCTTTTAATAACGCCATGGCTAGTATGAGTAGTCCGTAGAGTAAGATACTATACGTAAATACATCATATATTTCAGACTGAATGACAGACCCATCAAACAAATAGTACAAATCGAGGGTCTCGCGCACAAGGTCCAAAGCATATCTAACCAACTGGGCCGGTATGATGCCAAAGAGATTGGAAATGACCGTGAACACAGTACCCAGAATCAGGTACCATTTGTATTTAATGAAGTATTTATTGAGGTACGCGAGTGCTTTCACGTGAAAGAGCTGAAAGGTGAAAAGATAAACAGTAATGCGATTCTAACACGAATGTATGGCAAATCGTTGCAAAAAATAACGATTGATTAGATCGGCTTCTTCCGATTGTTAACAAAAAAATCTAATTTTGCGGATAAATTCAATGACCAGATAATAAAAAACGATACCAATCGGTGCCGGCGGTTATCTTCTAGGTGCAACGGATAGTAAACACTTTCCATATTAGATTTTGACTAGTGCCCAAAACGTTCTTTCATTTACTGCTCCATAACTCACAATTATAGCATACGTATGCTGAACCGAAGATTATTGCGTTCCAAAGCTGTGCAGGCCTTGTACGCCAGTAGAATTGCCACTGATGCCAACCGTCTGCTCGCCATGGATGAAATTACTGAGGCTTATATGCCCGATCTTAATTCGATGTTGCCACAAAACCGTGAGCAGTTAGAAGCTCACAAGGTATTAGGTCTAAGGGTACTTGATAATCTGATTAAGGATTCTAAACCTTCTGATAGTGAACCTATTCCTCAGGAAGTACTTCAAACTGCCCGCCGTGTTTTTGAAAGCTTTAAGCGGCAAAGCGAAAAAGATCGTAAATTGATCCTGAACCGGGTTTTGAAAGAAACCGAAGCGATAACGCAGGAATTTATTACTGTCTTGACGCTATTGGCAGAGTTATCGAACCAGGCAAAATTAGAGCGCGAACGCATCTACAAGAATCCTGAAATGTCCTATCCTTTCAATTCTGGCCTGGATGACAACTCCGTGATAAAAAAACTGGAAGCGCACGAGCCTTTTGAATTAGAAGTAATCCGGTACGGAATATCGTGGGCAAACGATTTGTCGATTGTCAGAAAGACCTACCGGGAGGCACTCCGAACCGATGAGGAATATATCAGGTACTGTGAGCAATTAACTCATACGCCCGAGGAAGACCAGAAAATAGTTCAGCATATTTTACGTCAGATTATTCTTAAACATGAAATACCACTGACGTTTTTTCAGCAAAGTAACCTATATTGGGAAGACCATTTTGACCTGATTAAAAGCTTATCGGTCAAAACATTGAAATCGGCTAATTCAGAGGCATTCCAATTAGCCCAGCTGACCGACGATTGGGATGATGACCAGTTTTTTGTCGAAGAGCTGTTTCAAAAGGCAGTGGAGTATGATGCTGAATACGAAGGGTATCTGAGCGAGCAGCTTAAAAATTGGGATGTGGAAAGGATTGCGCTAGTCGATATGATCATATTGAAAGCGGCATTGACAGAACTAATCCATTTTCCTGGCATACCTGTGAAGGTCACCATCAACGAATTTATTGAAATAGCCAAGCGATACAGCACCTTGAAAAGCGGTAAGTTTGTAAATGGTAACCTAGATAAACTAGTTGAGAAGCTTACTGAGAAGGGAATAATCAGAAAAAGTGGACGAGGATTGATAGATAATAAGTAATTTAGAAAGCCAATTGATTCAATTGGTGTGAAGATTTCAGAGAAATATAGTTGAAGCCTAACGAATAATAAATTAAAGCCATGAGCAGTTCAAGCCGTACTTTACTAGCTTTTTTGACCGGTTGTGCTACGGGAGCAATCCTGGGAGTTCTGTACGCTCCTGACAAAGGAGAGATTACACGCGACCGTTTGACCTACCGTCTATCCAAATATCGTGAGCAATTGGAACATTTAATTGCTGATCTTGTTGATGGTCAGAACCTTCCTGAGAGCCTTGCGAAAGCGGAGGGTGAACGCGTTGTGAACGATGCACGTGATAAAGCTGAACGTTTACTCGAAGACGTTGATCGTTTGATGGCTCAGATTAAGAATCAGAACTAATTGAAAACGTCATTTTTAATAATGAAGAAAAAACAGTCAATAATTACTTTCCTGGTTGTAAGTCTTGGAATGTACCTTGCCTCCTGTGGTGATAAGGGGAATTCAAACCAAACTGAAGAGCTTAGGGATAAGCTACCAGTGATGACTATGCTGGATACTACAACCTATCAGTTTGGTACTGTAGACGAGGGTAAAGTAGTGGAACATTCCTTCCGATTCAGAAATGACGGAGAATTTCCACTTATCATTAATAATGTAAGCGCTTCCTGTGGTTGTACCATTCCGGAGTGGCCGCGTGATCCCATTGCACCCAAAGAAGAATCTTCTATCCTGGTACGTTTTAATAGTAAAGGCAAACCGGGCCCGCAGGTAAAGACCATTACGGTCTACGCGAATACTGAACCGGCTTATTCTGAACTTCGACTGCAAGGAATGGTAGAGCAAGGAATAGATTCAACCGCAGTTTTGTAAGTATCCAAAATATTTAGGGGATTCAATATCTGTTGGGTCCCCTACCTTAGTTTAGTATCTTTTTTATTAATTTCAATATCTTTTCAAGAAAAATTTGTATATGCTACTTTCTATTTTTGCCCAAGCAGCAGCTGGAGGCTCAGAAGCTATGATTTACCAGATTATTATGTGGGTTGGTATCATAGGAGTTTTCTATTTCTTTATGATCCGACCACAACAAAAAAAACAAAAGGAACAGAAAGCATTACTTTCTAACCTAAAAAAGGGAGACGAAGTAGTGACGATCGGTGGTATGCACGGAAAAGTGTTCATAGTAGAAGAAACCACCGTGACTCTCGATTTAGATAAAGGAGTAAAACTTACCTTTGATAAATCCGCAGTAAGCCGGTCCGTGAAGTAAAAATCAGATTTCATGGGAGAATATGGACTACCTTAGGTCCAGGAAAAATCTAAAAAAACCTAGTTGTGAGTACTACTCCCTCTCGAAAAAGTAAGTTAAAGGCTTTTGCTGTTTGTATTTTAGCGGCTACCTTTTTCTGGTTAATGACAGCTCTGAACAAGGATAACTATACCTTGCGATTGGATTATCCAATCCATTTCAACTACGATGATTCCTTGTACACTCCGATTCAGCCGTTGCCAAATCGCGTTACCGTAAACGTTTCGGGTGACGGCTGGAATCTTCTCCGTAAATCTTGGCTTACATTCGCCGAAAGACCCGTACAGTACACTATTCTAAATCCCCAACTTTCAAGTAGTATCAATTCCACTTCTCTTGTCAGTCAGATCGCTGAGCATTTCCCAGATGTAAAGGTTAACTACGTAGTAGCTGATACCTTCGAGCTTGGATTTGAAAAGAAAATTAGCAAAATCATTTCCATACGAGCCGATAGCCTTTCAATTAACTTACGCCCCGGGCATGTGATTTCTAGCCTCATCAATACCTCACCTTCGTTAATATCTGTGGAAGGCCCGGCATCCATCATTGCGGATTATCCTGATACGTTGTTTGTCCCGATTACAACGCCCAAAATCCAGAACAACTACGACGAAATTATACCACTTCGAATTCCACATAGTGATAAAGTCGTTGCGAGTCACTCCACCGTATTTGTGAGCTTTGAAGTTGCCAGGTTGCTGCGCCCTCTTCCTGACCAAAAATAGATCGTAATGGAATCATCCGGACCGATACAAGTAGGGGTAACCGGAGGAATCGGGGCTGGCAAAAGCGTTGTATGTCAGTTATTTCGTTGTTTGGGAGTACCTGTTTACGATGCAGATCAGAGGGCCAAATGGCTAACGAATAATGATCCTTTTATTAGAAAAGAGGTAATTGATCTTTTAGGGCCAGAATCTTTTACAAAAGCTGGTGATTACAATCGTCAATTTGTTGCTTCGAAAGTTTTTAAAGACTCCACTTTACTCTATCGACTTAATCAAATCATCCACCCCCGTGTTTTTGAAGATACTGAAAAGTGGCTTCAACGGCATGAATCTCAGCCATACGTGGTTAAGGAGGCAGCTCTTATGAATAAGGCAGGTGAGAATAATACACTTGACTTTGTAGTCGTTGTGAAAGCGGATATGGAAGTTAGACTAGCGAGAATAAAAGTAAGAGACTCTTTCCGAAGTGAAGAAGAGATAAAATCCATCATTCAACGGCAGATTTCGGATGAGGAGAGAGCTTTGATTGCCGATTTTACAATCAAAAATAACGACGATAGTCCACTTATTCCAGCAGTAAATCAACTGCATACATTCTTTTTTGCCTCAAAAATCGGTATCTAATCCAAGTGCGTTCTGCAAATCTTGGAGGATTGGGTTTTTTTGAACCATATAATTGAATTTCTCCTGCGCTGTGTAAGGTAATCGTTTTACTTCCATGGGAGCTACCCTAAAATCGAGGTTAAGTTCCGGAGCATCCAAGCGTTGGCGTAGAAATGAAATCAATTCGTGCCGCAGGATACTAAGCATTTCTTTTTGGAGATCATTGTCAAGGGCGATCCGGATGGTTTGTCCGTCAAGCTCAAAGTCTCGGTTTAGTGTTACTTCTTCGGTGGATGAATCTTTATCCCGCTTCCGGATTTCGGCAAATTCTTTCCAGAAGGGAACTAGATTTTGCATTGTGAGGGGAAGTTTCTTCGTCGAAGAATTTACTTCCACTGCGCCGATCACAGACTCGTTAATAGGGTTAGGTTGGGGAACGGGAGGAGGAGTATTTAAAAGACTTGCAGTACTCCTTAGTCGACTACCAGCAGGCATCTTTACCTCAGAAGAAATACTACCCGAGTTACCGCTCGAAGGAGTTGGCTTGGCTTGCTTTTCGTAAATAGGAGCCGGTGATTCGGTGGTATGGGAAACTACTGGATCAACTTTTTTTTTTACGGACTCATCCGTTACATTCTGTGGAAGTTGACTCAAGTCAAACATTTCATTTATTTTAGCCAACTTCATCAGGCAAAGCTCCACGTGCAAGCGCTGATTTTTGGAAGTCTTGTAGTTGATATCGCATTGACTACCAATACTTAATGAAGAAAGAAGAAAGCTTAAGCCTGATCTTTGGGACTGGTCCATGTATTTTAACTTGGCGGCCTCAGAAACTTCCAACAACGATACTGTAATGGGATCTTTACAAACCATCAGATTTCGAAAGTGCTCCAAGAGCCCGATAATAAATAAATGGCCATCAAAACCTTTCCGGATAATCTCATCAAAAAGTACCAATGATTGGGCAATGCTGCCGTTTAGTAATGCATCGGTAATCTTGAAATAGTAGTCATAATCAAGGATGTGAAGGTTTTCCAGTACATCCTTGTAGGTAAGCTGATTATTTGGTGAAAACGTAACGTTTAAATCGAACATGGATAAGGCGTCCCGCAGACCTCCATCGGCTTTTTGGCCAATGAGTTCTAAAGCTTCCCTTTCGGCGGTAATACCTTCTTTACTGGCTATATGCGTTAAGTGGTCGGCAATATCAGCAGGTTGAATACGATTGAAGTCAAAAATTTGACAACGGGATAAAATCGTTGGTAATATTTTATGTTTTTCGGTGGTTGCCAGGATGAAAATAGCGTATCCGGGAGGCTCTTCCAGGGTTTTTAAGAATGCATTGAAGGCCGCCTGCGAAAGCATGTGGACCTCATCAATGATGTAAATCTTGTATTTGCCCGTTTGAGGAGGGTAGCGCACCTGATCAATCAGGTTTCGGATATCCTCCACCGAGTTGTTTGATGCCGCATCTAACTCATGTATATTGAAGGAAGCGTTATTTTGGAAGCTTACACAAGATTCACATTGGCCGCATGGCTCTGTGCGATCGCTGAGGTTCTGGCAGTTAATGGTCTTTGCCAAAATACGGGCACAGGTAGTTTTACCCACGCCCCTAGGACCGCAAAACAAGAATGCCTGGGCCAGGTGATTAGTCCGGATGGCGTTTTTAAGCGTAGTTGTGATGTGCGACTGACCCACAACCAGATCAAACGTGACGGGACGATATTTACGGGCTGATACGACAAAGTTTTCCATGCGTGCAAGTTAGTTCCACCACCGGTTATTTCAAAGCTAGCTGGGGTTTTGGCCGTCTCTTAAAACTTTGGTAATGGGAGGGTTTTACACTGACCCAATGAAAACGAGTTTCCTTAGTAGGACTTTCGCAAATCATGCGAATTTAATAGTTGGCCGGGTCAGTTGCGTGCGCAAATAATCACTTAGCAAACCATACTTCAATTGATAAACAGTTGTCTGACAGTCGTAAGCGATCTGCGTAAGCCTGAGCCAAACC
>JBDNFP010000302.1:0-12153 GCA_041689775.1 Spirosomataceae bacterium | reverse complement strand
GTTCGCTCAGGTCTCTCGCACTTGGCAGGGGGTGCCTTTCCGTACTATCCAACTTGTCAAAGAACTCACCGACACGACCGCCACAAAGACGGGGCTGACGGTGTCGACGACCATAAACGCCAAGACTTACGCCACCAAGATGCCGCTTGACCACAACTTCAAAAACGACATGGGTCGCTACATCACTTTTGATGAGAAAATACCCGAATGGAATTACCTGATCAAGCCCGGAAATTGACCATCTTATTTTTTAATCATTCCTAAGGTTCGGTAAAGATAGTATCCCGATTGAAACTGACCGCATGTATTATGTAAAGGGCTTGTCGAGGATATGAATACCGCAAGAAAAAATTGTAATTTGGTTTCCGGATAATTACTACATTTCAAATATTCATTCTACACAAGACTATTATGCAATTCGATTTCATCATCGTTGGGGCTGGATCAGCCGGCTGCGTACTGGCTAACCGCCTTTCTGTTGACCCCTCGGTTTCGGTACTTCTGCTGGAAGCCGGTGGGCCAGATAAAAAATTAGAAATACAAATACCGGCTGCCTATTCTAAGCTCAATAGGAGTGAAGTGGACTGGGCCTACTGGACCGAGCCGCAAAAGCATGTACTCGACCGCAAGATTTTCTTGCCCAGAGGAAAAACCTTGGGTGGATGTAGCTCTACGAATGCGATGGCGTACGTTCGGGGTAACCGGGCTGATTTTGATGAATGGGCCTCGCTGGGAAATGCCGGTTGGAGCTACGAGGACGTATTACCCTATTTTGTCCGGTCGGAGCATAACGAACAAATTGATAATTCATACCACGGGCAAAGCGGGGAGTTGAATGTAACGTTTGCGCAGCGGTACCGAACTTCGGCGGCGGATGCGTTTGTGAAAGCCTGTGTCGAAAAAGGACTATCAGAAAACGAGGATTATAATGGTGCCGAGCAGCTCGGCGCTGGGTTCTTTCAGTTTACGATCAAAGATCAGAAACGGCATAGTGCGGCTACCGCCTTTTTGAAACCAGCCCTTAATCGCCCTAACCTTACTGTTATTACAAAAGCCCTTACCCGTCAGGTACTGATTGAAAACGATCGAGCCATCGGGGTGGAGTTTTTTACGGGTACGTCTACTACTCAGAAAGCATTTGCTAACAAAGAAGTAATTGTGTCGGCCGGATCATTCAATTCACCCCAATTATTGATGCTATCGGGCATTGGGGACGCCGATGAGCTGAGAAAGCACGGAATAGCGGTGAAGAAACATGTACCGGGCGTCGGTAAAAACTTGCAGGACCACCTGTTTGTTTCGGTGAGTTCACTGGCTACGGTACCCTTGGCTAATAATGAGCTGAGCATCAAGAATCAACTATTGGCCCTGTTGCAGTATGGACTATTCAAGAAAGGCCCGCTCACGATTAGCCCTTTGGAGGCGGTAGCGTTTTTGAAAATAACGGATTCACCCGACCCCGTGGATATGCAATACCATTTCTCTCCGATTCACCTTGGGGATGACTACACCGGTGATCTGTACGACATTACTACTTTTCCACTCACGGGCGGATACACCATACTCCCTACCTTACTAAAACCCCAAAGTAGAGGACACGTAGGCTTACGCTCGGCTAACGCAGCAGATACCCCGTTAATTCAGCCTAACTTTCTTTCGGAAGAGGCAGATGTAGCCACGCTATTGAAAGGTACCCGGCAGGCTATGGAAGTGATGGAGTCGGAGGCGTTTAGTCAAATTCGGAAAGAGATCATTGTGCCGCCCGATCAAAGTTCGGATGAAGCGATAATTCTGCACATCAAGAAGAGTCTGGAAACGGTGTACCATCCGGTAGGTACCTGCAAAATGGGACACGACGAAATGGCCGTGGTAGACGAGCAGCTACGCGTGCGGGGTATCGAAGGGCTGCGGGTAGTAGATGCTTCCATCATGCCACGTATTATTGCGGGTAATACCAACGCAACGGCTATTATGATCGGTGAAAAAGGAGCGGATCTGATCTTAGGAAAACTACTTTCGGGAGGAATATTGAACAAGGCTGTCTCGGTGTAATATCCGACAATGGCGTAAAGAAAAAGGCGAACCCGATCGGGTTCGCCTTTTTCTTTGGGGAGACAGGTTAATCAGAAATGTCTTTCTCCTAATTCACGCTTACCGAGCATAACGGCTCCCACCATAGCAATCAGGAACAATACAGACGCAAGCTCGAAGGGTAGAAGGTACTCGCGGAAGAGTACCTGTCCGAGGCTTTCAACCATACCGGTTTGTGAACTGTACTCGTAGGGATTGTAGGTACCTACCTGCGATTTGCGATAGGCGCCAAACAAAATGATGAAGATGGTCCCACCCACAATAGTAGCCGCAATCTTAGTAACATTGGTCTTGACTTGCTCATCGTCTTCTTTCATGTTCAAGAACATGATGACAAAAAGGAAGAGTACCATAATGGCACCCGCGTACACAATGATATTAACGGCCGCCAGAAACTGGGCATTCAAAAGAATGTAATGCCCAGACAAGCAGAAAAACGTCAGAATCAGATAAAGCACACTATGGATAGGGTTACGGGAAAAAATAACCATCATGGCGCTGAGTATCGTCAGAAACGACAGAAAATAGAATAAAGAAAGCGTTGGATTCATTGGAAGGTTCTTTCGGAAATAAACGTTCGCACTAATATAGTTAATGACTCAGGGAATAGCCCGTGGTACAACGGTAGATAGATCGCCATTTGCCTTTTTTAGGTCTTGCTCGTGAGCTTCTTCCTTCGTCCAGGCTTCACGGGTGTAGCGATTATTCATATCTTCCACAAGGAGATCTTTGCCCCAGATAACCTGATCACGCTCCGTAAATACGGGTACGAACTCATCGTGACGAAGGTACACAGCCTGCTTTGGGCAAGCCTCTTCACAAAGTCCGCAGAAAATACAGCGCAGCATATTTACTTCGTAAACAGCAGCATACTTTTCTTCTCGGTACAGGTTCTCTTCCCCTTTTTGGCGTTCCTCGGCTACCATAGAAATTGCCTCAGCCGGACAAGCCACGGCGCACAAGCCGCAGGCAGTACACCGCTCACGTCCATCTTCATCGCGTTTCAAAATGTGCTGACCCCGAAACACCGGGCCCAGATAACGTTTTACTTCGGGATAGCGGATGGTCACTTTCTTTTGAAAAAAGTGCTTAATCGTGATAGCCATACCCTGAGCGATAGCCGGAAGATAGATCCGTTCGGCCAGGGTCATTTGTTTATTACTAACTTGCTTAGAGCGATTGGTCAATTGCATGGCACTACTCGTTTTTTCCGTTTCGGGATTATTTCAAAAGGGCGGTAAGGGCTGGTTGTATAAACAAAATGCCTACCCCTGTAATCAATATATTCAAAATAGCCAGCGGGATCAAGCCCTTCCAGCCCAGGTTCATTAATTGGTCGTAGCGGAAGCGCGGAAGCGTCCAGCGTACCCACATGTAAAAGAACACGCCAAATAGGGACTTTCCGAAAAATGCCGCTGTACCAATGAGCGTTGCTACGTTGTGACCTGCTACGTTACCAAAAGCACCCGTAAGCTGAGTATACACCCAATCCATACCGGGGTAATTATAGCCTCCGAAGTACAGAGCAGACATCACGGCCGATGACACAAACATGTTGATATA
The DNA here is from genome assembly GCA_041689775.1 of Spirosomataceae bacterium. Classification (GTDB taxonomy): domain Bacteria; phylum Bacteroidota; class Bacteroidia; order Cytophagales; family Spirosomataceae; genus JBDNFP01. The sequence continues at coordinate 8,499 of JBDNFP010000302.1, read as the reverse complement.
CTCAGCAAAAAGGTAGAACCCAAGCTTCATACTACTATATTCGGTGTGGTAGCCACCTATCAGCTCGGTCTCACACTCGGGCAAATCAAAAGGAGTACGATTACACTCGGCAAAGGCACAAGTAAGGAAGATAATGAATCCTAAGGGTTGATACCAGATATTCCAGTTTCCGCCGTGCTGTTGCGATACGATTTCGCCTACCGAAAGCGATTGGCTCATCATCAGAATAGCTACTATAGAAAGCCCCATGGCTACCTCGTAACTGATGTTTTGTGAGGCGGCACGAATAGCACCCAGCAGCGAAAACTTATTATTGGAAGCCCAACCTCCTACCATGACACCGTAAACTCCCAGAGATACAACTCCGAAGATGTACAGAATACCGATATTGGCTTCAACTCCCTGAACAGCCACTTCCACGTCTTCATACCGAATAGTACTACCAAAAGGAATAACGGCACTTGCCATCAGAGCGGTAAGCATGGCAAGACACGGACCCGCTATAAAGAGCCACTTACTGGCCTGAGCGGGGATGAAGTCTTCCTTAAAAAACATCTTTCCGGCGTCGGCCAACGGTTGTAACAGACCCCAGGGACCAGCCCGGTCAGGACCCAGACGGTCCTGCATAAATGCTGCTACCTTACGTTCGCCGTAGGTAGAATACATTGCAATCACAAGGGTGAGTCCGAAGATCACCAGAATGAGGATTGACTTTATGATAAATGCGGTTAGCTCCATTATACTTTTGCGTGGTTAGCCACGGTTTATTAAGGTATCTAAATGGCTATTTCTCCTGTGGGGAAGTTTGGTCAATTATAAAGAATAATTTCTATTCGCTTTTTTCCGCAAGAGAGCGCTGATTGGCTTTCTTGTTGTTCTCAATACTTAGCTGACGAACGGTTGCATCATCGGTAATATAAGGCCGAGAATCGTCGATCTCTTTGTACTGCGATGCCGCCATTTTAAGGGCAAATGCTGGCTTTTCAATAAGGTCGGCGCGGTACTTGTTGGCAGAGATCACCGAGCTACGCTGTACTTTGGTTGGGCCTTCGATGGTCCAATCACTGGTTTTCTTACGTTCAAAACGGCAGGTGTTGCAGATGAACTCTTTTGCCTCATCCCATACGTTTTTGCGGGCCGTTACCCGGATCACTTCTTCTCCACGGTACCAGAGTATTACGTTACCGCTACATTTGTCGCAGTCGCAATGGGCGTCTACGGGTTTTGAAAACCATACCCGGTTTTTGAAACGGTAGGTTTTATCGGTAAGTGCGCCTACCGGACACACATCAATGACGTTACCTGAAAAGTCGTTATCAATTGCCTTCTCAATGTAAGTACCAATCTCGGCGGCATCACCCCGACCCAGTACTCCATGAACACGCTTGTTGGTAATCTGATCGGCGGTGTACACACAACGGTAGCACAAAATGCAACGAGTCATGTGCAGTTGAATGTAGGGACCAAGATCGTGTTTTTCAAAGGTACGACGATCTTCCTCATAACGCGTTTTAACCGAGCCGTGCTCAAAGGCGAAGTCTTGCAAATGACACTCACCGGCTTGATCACAAACCGGGCAGTCGAGTGGGTGATTGAGCAGAAGAAACTCTACAATCCCTTTTCTTTCTTCGAGTACAGCAGGATTAGTGACGTTTTCTACTACCATACCATCTTGTACCTGTGTAATGCAGGAAGGAATAAGCTTTGGCATAGGACGAGTGTCGCGTGCCGAACCTTGCGCTACTCTTACGAGGCAGGCTCTGCACTTACCACCACTGCCTTTGAGAGGTTCGTAGTAGCACATAGCGGGGGGCACGAGGTGGTGTTGGGAAGCATCTGCCTCGGCAATTCTTCGTGCCGCCTGCATGATCGTGGTACCCGGTTCTACCTCGATCTCGATTCCGTCAAACGTTATTTTGAATAATTCAGGTTTTGTATCTTCCATGTATGTTAATGATAGAATTTTGAATGAGGGAATGATAGAATATCCAGTAAAACTTTTAAATCTATCATTCCCTCACCATGTGGGCCGACCCTTCACCCTTTCGAAATTATACTAAAACGGGTTCCCCCATGTACACAGCACCCGGCTGGGTTGCTTCGTGTGCGTGACTCACGTGCCACTCAAACTCGTGGCGGAAGTGGCGAATGGCACTCGCTACGGGCCAAGCCGCCGCATCACCCAATGGGCATATTGTGTTCCCTTCTATTTTCTTGGCGATATCTACTAGCAGGTCAATATCGTGCGTACTGCCGTGGCCATATTCGAGGCGGTGTAGTACTTTCTCCATCCAGCCGGTACCTTCCCGGCAGGGACTGCACTGTCCACAGGACTCGTGGTGGTAGAAGCGCGAGAAGTTCCAGGTATTCCGTACAATACAGGCGGTTTCGTCAAATACAATGAATCCACCCGAGCCAAGCATTGTTCCGGTGGCAAACCCACCGTCAGAAAGCGACTCATAACTCATCAGACGATCCTCGCCGTTGGCCGTTTTAAATACCAAGTGCGCTGGAATAATGGGCACCGAGGAACCGCCGGCCACAAGTGCTTTCAGATGATGTCCGTCGCGGACGCCACCACAGTACTCCTCCGAATTCATGAATTCGTCAACCGATAGCCCTAATTCAATTTCGTACACTCCCGGATTTTTAATGTGTCCGGAGGCCGAGATAAGCTTAGTACCTGTACTGCGACCTACACCTACACCAGCATACGCATCTCCTCCGTTATTGACAATCCAGGGCATATTAGCGATGGACTCCACATTGTTTATTACCGTTGGAGATTGATATAATCCTTTGACGGCGGGGAAAGGAGGCTTGTTACGGGGATTTCCTCTTTTTCCTTCCAACGATTCCAGTAGGGCGGTCTCTTCACCACAAATGTAGGCACCGCCCCCCGGATGGACGATTAGTTCAAGATCATAGCCAGACCCTAATATATTTTTACCCAGATAGCCTTTGGCCGTCGCTTCGGCGATGGCCTTTTCCAAGATTTTGATCACGTACATGAGCTCGCCCCGTACGTAGATAAATGATTTGTTAGCCCCTAGAGCAAAGCTGGAAATAATCATCCCTTCAATAAGTAGGTGAGGGATGGTTTTCATCAAAAAGTGATCTTTGAATGTTCCCGGCTCCGATTCATCGGCATTACACACCAGGTAGCGCGGCACGCCCTCGGGCTTGGCCAGAAACCCCCACTTCATACCCATGGGAAAACCGGCTCCCCCACGGCCACGAACGCCGGACTTCTTTGCTTCCTCAACCACCTCTTCGGGGCTCATTTTCTTTATAACTTTTTCAAGAGCAGCATAGCCACCGTGCTTCTGATACACGTCGAGGGTTTCAATACCCGGTACGTCTCTATGCTCAGTCAGAATTTTTATTCCCATTTTGGATAGAATTTTTGGCCTTACGTAAAGCCTATTTACTCAATTCATCAATAATAGTATCGACCTTCTCATTGGTCAGATTCATGTAGTATTGTTCACGAATCTGAAACACAGGTCCCCATCCACAGGCGGCCAGACATTCTACTTCTTTCAGTGTAAATAGTCCGTCAGCGGTTGTTTCGCCGGCTTTAACTCCAAGCTTTTCCTGCAAATGACCGTATACATCCTCTCCACCCATCAGGCAGCAGGGCCCCGTGCGGCAATATTCGATTACGTGCTTGCCAACGGGCTTCAAATGGAACATGGTGTAGAAAGTAGTCACTTCGTACACTTCGATAGGCTCAATGCTCAGCAGCTCAGCGACATGATCCATTACCTCATCACTCAGCCACCCCCACTGTTCTTGTGCAACGTGCAAAATCGGCAGTAGTGCGGACTTCTGACGCTCTGCGGGGTAGCGGGCAATAATTTCTTTCACTTTGGCCAAACGCTCCGGCGTGAATGCCACTTTATTAGCTATTTCGCTCATTTCTATATTATAAATATTGATCAACTTCCTCCACAAACAAATAAGAAGGTGATTAGAACCATGCCTACTAGGCATCAAGTTCGCCCGCAATTACGTTCATGCTACTCATGATTACGATGGCATCAGAAAGTGTGCTTCCGATACACATTTCGGGGAAAGCCTGATAGTAAATAAAGCTTGGACGGCGGAAGTGTAAGCGGTAAGGTGCTCTGCCTCCGTCACTGATCATGTAAAACCCAAGTTCACCATTACCCCCTTCGACGGCGTGGTATATCTCTCCGGCCGGAGCATCGATTTCGCCCATTACGATCTTGAAATGGTAGATCAACGCCTCCATGTTGGAGTATACCTCATCCTTGGGAGGTAGATAGTACTGAGGTGCATCGGCATAGTAAGGACCTTCGGGAAGATTTTCGAGGGCCTGCTCAATAATCTTCAAACTTTCCCAGATCTCACCGTTACGCACCATGAAGCGATCATAGGTATCTCCGCTTTGTCCTACGGGGATTGCAAAGTCAAAATCTTCGTAGGAAGAGTAAGGATTCATGACCCGTACGTCATAATCAAGACCCGAAGCCCGTAGGTTTGGTCCGGTGAAGCCATAATTCAATGCGCGTTCAACGGATATAGCTCCTACGTTGATGACCCGATCCATGAAGATACGGTTCCGGTTGAACAGGACTTCAAACTCCCGCATGACCGGTGGGAAAGACTTAATGAAAGCACGCAATTTGCGGATTGCTTCGGTCGAAAGGTCTCGTTCCATACCCCCTAACCGTCCCATGTTGGTGGTCAAACGAGCACCGCACACTTCTTCGTATATCTCATAGATTTCTTCTCTCTTTTCGAATAAATAGAGGAAGCCGGAGAAAGCACCGGTATCGACGCCCAAAATTCCGTTACAGATCAAGTGGTCCGAAATACGGGCCAACTCCATCATGATCACCCGGATATACTGCGCCCGCTTTGGCACATCCACTTCCAGGAATTTCTCCATGGTCATGTGCCAACCCAGGTTATTGATCGGGGATGAACAATAGTTCATGCGATCCGTAAGGGTAGTGATTTGGTAGTAAGGCCGACGCTCCGCAATTTTCTCAAAGGCCCGGTGAATATACCCGATCGTTTGCTCGGTCGCTACAATTTTCTCGCCATCCATTTGGAGGATATTTTGAAAAATACCGTGCGTAGCAGGGTGAGTAGGGCCGAGGTTAAGGGTAGTGAGTTCTCCCACTAGCTCAGGCTGATCGGCCTTCGCTAGGGGGTTCATGTTAGGTATTAGTTCTATATCAGCCATTATGAACAATTTTGAATGATTGAATGGGGGTGATCAAACGAGAGGTGTAAGAAAAAATACTGTGAGTTTAAAATAGGACTCACTATCTATTTGATTATAAACCAGGCACTCTACCATTATTGTTAACGTCCAAACAACGCATCGACTTTATCTTCCCGGGTTGCATCTTCGAGCGGATACTGCCTTCTCATGGGGAAATAATCCATCTCCTCAATATTGAGAATGCGTATCAGGTTGGGATGCCCGTCAAACAGTATTCCGAAAAAATCATAGGTTTCACGTTCCATCCAATTGGCCGAAGAATATACATTCACTGCGGTTGGAATATGCAGATCAGCTTCGGCCAGGAATACCTTAATCCGTACCCGAAAATTGTGGACTAAACTATGAACGTGGTATACTACTGCGAACTCCTGACCTATGGAGTCAGGATAATGAATACCGGTAAGATCAGTAAGAAAATTAGCTTTGAATTTTTCGTGATGAAATAGAAATTCAAGCATTGGTATTATCTGATCGCGGGTGGTAGTAAGAGTTAATAACCCATACGGCTCCTCGAAATCATATACATCCTCGCCGAATTTTTTTACGAGATCTTCGGCTACTTCCTGATTACTTAGCATATGAAAGAATGGTTATTCAATATTGTACGATTCGAGTAGGTGCTGGTACTCGTCTGAATTACGGCGACGGAGAGATTCGTTACGGGCTAGTTCCTGAATCTGCATCAGGCCGTCAATTACCTGCTCGGGGCGGGGCGGACAGCCAGGTACGTATACGTCTACCGGGATGATCCGGTCAATTCCTTGTAATACACTGTATGTATCAAAAATACCGCCACTCGAAGCACAGGCTCCCATGGCCATTACCCACCGGGGTTCGGCCATTTGCAGGTATACTTGCTTTACGATCGGAGCCATTTTCTTGGCGATAGTACCCATCACCATAAGGATATCAGCTTGGCGGGGAGAGAAGCTGGGACGCTCAGATCCGAACCGGGCAATATCGTAGTGTGAACCCATGGTGGCCATAAACTCGATACCACAACAAGAAGTGGCAAAGGGAAGAGGCCAGAGAGAGTTACTACGAGCTATACCGATTACTTCATCGAATGATGATGCAAAGAAACCAGCTCCACTATGTCCGTCAGGTGCTTTTACTATTTCAACAGGTTTCATACTAAGTCAATATCTAATTTAAAATAAAAGTTGGCTTATTCTTCCCACTTCAATACTCCCTTGCGGATAATATAGTAGAAGCCTGCCAGAAGAAGGGCCATAAAAAGAACCATTTCAACAAACCCAAGCATGCCCAATTTCTTAAAATTGACCGCCCAAGGGTACATGAAGATAACCTCTACGTCAAAAAGGACGAAAAGGATAGCTACCAAAAAGTACTTCACCGAAATAGGGGTACGGGCGTTTCCTACTACCTCAATACCACATTCGAAAGGGTCGTCTTTTTTCTTACTTTTACGAATAGGGCCAATGCGGTGAGTGACAATCATCGTAACAACAATAAACGTTGCCGCCAGCACAAACTGGACGATAATTGGAAGAAAGTCAGATGGAAGATAATTTGTGTTCATGATCGTTATACTTTCAACGGGTTGTCATCGAGAATTGTTTTTTTGTATTCTTATCAATAGTAGTATGCTGCCATATTACTACTGGTTCAAAATTACTAGGTGTAAATTTACCAACCAAATGCAGCGGTTCCTGATTTAATAATTAGCAAAGCATAAAAAAAGGCCACTGAGTAGCAGAGGTCTTTTTTGTCATATTTTATCGCAGTATAGTAATAGCTCCAAATCATTTATTCGTCTCTCTTCATCAAGAAAAGATCAGGTTTGGTGCACCAGATGTTAAAACAGAACAAGGCTGGTAGTTATGTCAACGCAGGATTAATATTTTTTGCACCGCGTTAAAGGTGCCGGATTGAATTCGTACCAGATACTCCCCATTAATCAGATCGGACAAATCAATTGACTTTCGCTCATTGAAATACGCGACAGTGAATGTTCTAACGATAGAACCTTTCATGTCAATGACTATCATGGTAGCATCCCGCAGATTTTCTAGGGTTTCAATGAGTAATATCCCATTGTCTGTGGGGTTGGGGTAAATGCTGATTCCATTGGTATAGGACTCAGTGATAAAGTTAAATACTCTTGACGACGCAGATCGGCACGTGAGGGTAGTATCATATACAATCTGGGCTTGGACGGTATAGTTTCCCGAAGCCCTTGCCTTAAAGATAGCACTCCGTTCGGGTTGAAGAATATTATCCTTTCTCCAAATGAAGTCAGAGCTGGAAATGCTATTTGATGCTTCTAAGGTATACGTTCCTATTTTGTTTATCGAAGGGGAACTAGGAGTAGGCTTTATATCTATTGTTACAGGGTCCGAATACGGTGAAAAACACCCATTAGTACCTTGCACTCTTACAGTGAAGTTGCCCGATTCTCGTGGCCGAATAGCAGTACCCAAGTCGCCGGAGTTCCAAAAAGCGGGAAGGTTTGAGGTGGCGGTTAGTCGGAACGAATCAGTTTCGCAGAAAGTAGTTCGTCCGGAGGCAATGATTGATACCTTGGCGGGTAGGGGCAAGGCTTTAATCGCAACGTTTTCGGATGGCTCAGAAGTGCAGCCAAACTCATTTTGTGTCTGCAAGCGATAGACATAGGATTGGTTAGTGAGGATTTCTTGCGTAGTAGCTCCATTATTCCATATGTACCGAAAGGCTTCACTGGCAGTCAGTCTGATATTTTGATCTGAACAGAATGTAGTGGGTCCGGAAGTTGAGATCGTAGGGCGTGGGGGTGCGGGATTCACAGCCACCTTGATCGTTTTGGATACCAAGGAACGACAACCGTTTGCATCAATAGTGGTGAGGGAATAATCTCCTGAATTACGCACCTCGATTTCTTGTTTATTTTCACCATTACTCCACTGGTAAGAACTCAGAGAGTTGGATCTTAATACCGTGAAGTCACGTTGACAAAATGTGGTAGGACGGAGGACTGTGACCTGTGGAGTCGATGGTAAGGGATTAACTGTAATTCTAACTGGGTCAGAGGTAGATTTACACCCATTATCATCCGTAAAAGAAACCTTATACTCGCCTGACTTATTCAGCACAATGGAGGGTGTTGATGCATTAGTATTCCATTGTATGTTATTTTTGTAGTTGGTAGTAAGCGTAATGTTCTTGTCCGCACAAAAGGTAGTGTTTCCACTAATGCCTATTTGCGGTCTAGCCGGAATAGGATTTACAGTGATTAG
>JBDNFP010000301.1:0-4113 GCA_041689775.1 Spirosomataceae bacterium | reverse complement strand
TGGAGTGATGGTTATTTCGTTTGTTCTATTGGTGAAGCATCACCTGATACTATTCGTGAGTATTTCCTTAATCAGGGTTAGTCGCTTACATCCCATCCACGCAAAAGCGATGAATGGGTTTTACCCTCCGTTTTATAAAAACATGAAGCCACAAATAATATAGGCTAGTATGCTAGAGGTACCAAGGATTCCGGCTACTAATGCTGGAAGAAGGAATATCCCACTTCCAACTGAAATATTAACGACGTTTACGGCTACATCAAAAACGCCTATTTCGCGTTTTAAGCCATCATTTGATACTATTGGCATTAGATTACGGTTTTGGGGTAACTAAGTAAAAAGCCGGAGCATCATAACTTGATCTTCCGGCTTTTAAGGTTATGTCTTTTGTTTTAATCCTTCTTACTTTTTCAGAAAAGAAATCAACCCCGGGAAGAAATGTTCCTGATCGTCCCACTGACTCAGGTGACTGCCGTTGGGACAGAGGAGAAACTTTCCGTTAGGAAACTGGGTAGACATCCACTTCATATACTCAGGGTCCATGGTATCATGCGAAGCACCGACTACCAAGGTTGGCGTTTTAATGGAGGGTAGTTCTTTGCTTACGTCCCAGTTGGCCAGTTTTCCGGCAACCCCGAATTCACTGGGCCCTTGCATCAAAACGTATACCTGGGAATTGATTTTCCCGAAGGCACGGTTTACCGCATTGGGCCATTCGCCGGCGGGGCGGCGCATCAAATGTTTCTCGTAAAAATTAGGAATCAAAAGTTCCATATAACGAGGGTTATCAAAGTCACCTTTGGCTTCGATAGCCTTCACTTCTTGCAACACCGCCGGGTCCATCTGCTTGGATAACATATTCTGGGCGTACTCACCGTATTTAGGGCAGCTCGCCATCATATTGGTAATAATCAACCCTTTAAGGTTTTCTTGGTATTTCAGCGCATACTGCATGGCCAAAATCCCACCCCAGGATTGCCCCAGCAGATAGAAATTATCCTTATTCAAGTCCAGTGCAGTCCGTACCTGCTCTACTTCCTCCACAAACCGAGGCAAGTCCCAGAGAGAAGTATCGGCCGGTTGATCTGAGTTGGCCGAGCCCAGCTGATCATAGTATATAAATTCGATTCCTTCCTGGGGAAGAAAACTTTCAAAAGACTCGAATGCTTCATGGGTAGAACCGGGACCACCGTGCAGCAGTAGCACTTTGATTTTCGGATTATTCCCAAATCGTTTTGTCCAAACATTGAAATCACCTTTCGGAGTCGTGATCGTAATCATTTTCACCCCTCCACTCTGAATACCCGAATCGCCCTTGGCAAAGTAGTTTTTCAAGTCAGAGGAAGATTCGTTTGCAGTGGTGGTGCAACCTACCAATGCTATCCCGGTCAGGATGACGAGCACACCGAGGAGATGTGTTTTACTAAAAGAAAAATTAGAGGACATATTTTGAATAAAGTAGTTAGGATGTATTTTAGTCTCCCGTCAATGGATTATCTCTTGACGGGAGGTATGCGTTCAGGATAGAATATCTAGGCTTTACTGAGTGCCGAGCGAAGTTCTTTTTTGAGAATCTTCCCGGTAGCACTCATGGGCAAAGCATCCAAAAATTCCACTTGACGCGGATATTTATAAGCCGCAATGTGTTCTTTAGTCCAAGCTATCAAGTCTTGGGCCTCTACGGTTTTACCTTCTTGAAGGACCACATAGGCTTTAATCTCCTCCCCCATTTCTTCATCAGGCACACCAATGACGGCGACCAAGGAAACCGCATCGTGCTGTATCATTACTTCTTCTACTTCACGAGGATATACGTTCAGCCCACCTCTGATAATCAGATCTTTCGTACGGTCCACGATGAAGTAAAATCCTTCTTCGTCTTTGACAGCGATATCACCGGAATAAAGCCAACCATCCTTGATAGTTTCGGCGGTTGCTTCGGGCTTTCTGTAATAGCCTTTCATGACGTTGTGCCCCCGGTAGAGCAACTCTCCTTTTTCTCCAACGGGTACTTCGTTGCCCTCGATATCCACCAACTTTACCTCAACGCCCCATACAGGTTTGCCAATAGAACCCGGTTTACGCCCAAGATCCATTTGGTTAAATGTAACAACTGGCGAACCTTCTGACATCCCGTAGCCTTCCAGCAGCGTTACGTGAAAGCGAGCTTCAAAATCTTCCAGGACTTTCACTGGTAATGACGCTCCACCCGAAAAGCACCTACGCAGATTTTTGGCGATACTATCGTAGTCAAACTTTGGGTCGTCATAGTTTAGGAGCCCCCAATACATCGTGGGTACTCCGGCAAAGACCGTAACCTTATGTTTTTCCATGAGAGCATACACCGCTTCGGCATCAAAGCGAGGGAGTAGTATGCCCAAAGCCCCCCGGTAAATGCCCGCCAGCATCAGGGTGGTCATCGCAAAAATGTGAAAAAGCGGTAATACGATCAGGCTAGTATCTTCCGGAGAATAGTTCACCATTTCGGCGGTAAGAATTGCATTGAGTAATAAACCAGAATGCGTCAACTCGGCTCCTTTGGGCCGGCCCGTGGTGCCTGACGTATACACGATCACGCAGGTATCTTCGGCTTGGGTAGCATGTGTTTCAAACTGTGGTGATTGACCAGCCATCAGACTCCCCAACGTGGCAGTACCTTCAACGGTCGAAGGCATATCGGGCCGGGGCATGATCATAAAGAAATGCTCGCAGGCAGAAAGGCGCTCAAAAGCAGCGTGCCCCATTTGACCCATGGGAAGCTCGTCGGTGCCCGTAAAACAAAAATAAGCCTTGGCCTCACTATCGGTAAGATGGTATTCTATTTCGTCGGTTTTAAGTAGCACACTTAACGGAACCACAACGGCTCCTGCTTTCAGGATTCCAAAATAGATGATAGGGAAGTAAGGCAGGTTGAAACAGCTCAAACCTACTTTGTCACCGGGGCCTATACCCTTGGCGCGGAGGCCGTTTGCCACTTGATTAGCCGCTCCGTTGACCTGCGCATAATTGAGTGTTGTTTCGCCAAAAGTGAAGGCTGGTTTAGTAGGGTATCGTCTCGCGCTATCTTCGAGAACAACAGATAAGTTCAACATGAAAGTTTTTAGGGTAAGGTGAATGGATTTATATTATTTACCAGAATAGTACACAATGTACTGAATTGGTTTTAATATTGTACACTGTCCTCGATAGGAAAATGGAGTTCCGTAACCATTCCGGTTCGGTAATACTCCAATGCCATTCATTAAATAGGGCGATTGCATGAAAGTGCTAGTTAGCTGTCTGTAACCTGGATTCTTTGAAAGAGAGCATTATTTTTTACCTTAAATCAGCTTTTTGCTCTTGATTCCAATGTCTTATAAAAGTAAAGTGCCATGCTTTATAAGAAATATCTTTTATGTAATCGCCCTATTCATTAGAGGCCAGAGTACAAAAAAACGCTCCAAAGGTTTATCCTTCGGAGCGGCGGAATGACTAAATGGTTTTACAACAGTTGAAAATGGCCTGAGACACTGAAAACTTAGAGTATATTTTGGGATTTACAGACTTTGCATTAAAGTAAGAATCCGTTGCCTTGTAATCAACAAAAATCCAAGGTAAATGAAAACAAATTTCTCTGAATTCTCTGATTCTCAATGGGAAGTTATTGAAAAAATCCTTGGAGACCGCACGGGCGGCTCCGAAAAGGAAACGCAAACACAGTCTGAGAAGTATCCTTAATGGTACCTTCTGGATCAATAATACTGGCAGTCAATGGCGTAATTTAGAGAGTAAATATCCACCATGGCAAACTGTTTTTTACCATTTTATACAACTAAAAGCACGTGGTATTTGGGAGAAATTATTAGATTTTTTAGTAGTTACGGCAAGAGAAAAAGACGGCAGAAATGCAAGTCCAAGCCTGTTAGCCATTGATAGACAAAGCGTTAAGAAAGTACAGTTTATCAACGAAGAAACCGGTATCGACGGTGGTAAAAATATAAATGGCAGAAAAAGAACAATTCTTGTAGATAAACTGGGATTACCTTTAGCAATAAAAGTAACGGCAGCAAACATTTCTGATAATAAAGCGGGCATTTTGGCCGTAGATTTATTGAGAGGGAAAGTGCCTAAATT
>JBDNFP010000300.1:0-23986 GCA_041689775.1 Spirosomataceae bacterium | reverse complement strand
TATTACTAAAATATCCAATAAATTATGGTGCTTGCACCGTTTTATCCTAAAGTCAGGTACAGACCCAAAGTATTTTCCCCAGTTCATCTCACAAAGTTCTTAACTTTATAGATGCCAAAGAATTATAATGCGTTTAACCTGTTGTTTACAGTGTAACGACACTCATTGTCAAAATTTTACTAACATTTAGAACCATATTGGCGTTACTATAAAGTATATTTCCTAAATTACTTTGAAGAATTTACCTAAAAACCCATGGGCAGGAAAGTGTTGGTTCTCAATCAAGATTACAGTGCGCTTAGTGTTTGCTCCGTTCCTAAGGCCTTCTTGTTAGTGTATATGCAAAAGGCTGAATTGATAGCCGAATCTCCCACCCACTCCCTCAGAACCGTACGGGAGGTATACCCTATGCCAACCGTAGTCCGGCTTTACAAGTACATTCATTTACCATACAGAGGAGTCATGATGACACGTCAGAACATCTTCAAACGGGATGGTAATTTATGTCAATACTGCGGTACGAATGAGAATCTCACACTTGATCACGTCTTACCTAAATCACGAGGAGGTAAAACTAATTGGGATAACTTGGCTACGGCTTGTAAACGGTGTAATTCTCGTAAAGGTGATTATACCCCGGAAGAAGCGTCTATGCCGCTACGTCAGCGTCCGTTTCGACCTTCATTTCTGATATTTTTGCGCGACTTCTCCGGCATCGTGGACGACGGATGGCTTCCCTACTTAGGCGCTAATAAAGCAATTTATTAATCTCCTTCAAACGACCTGATGATAGGCCTTGTGTGGATTGGTCATCATTCTCACGCATATTTTTGGGAGTATTTACAACCATCTAGACTAGATCTTCTTTATCATCAGGCCAAGTGCCTTGGCGTCTTCGACCAACTGTACCGTTGGCTTTGTCTTCAGGGGTATAGTTTCACATCTACAGGTGGAGTTACGGGAAATTTTACAGCTTAATTATTGATTTCGAATATTATGTGATACCTTTGCGATCTATTTACCCTAAGTAACACCTTGTTTAACTAAATTTCAGTTCAACCTGCCCAGGAACTGATGTATGTCAGGGCAATTTTTCAAACTATTTATGGCAAAAGAAAAGCAAAGCTATGTAATGCCCGAGTTCGATTGGGATACAGCTGATGACAAAGGGTTCGGTACAGGTTATTCGACCTCGGATCGTGCTCGTATGGAGCAAATGTATGAAAACACCCTTTCTCCTATTCAGGAAAAAGCAGTTGTAAAAGGTATTGTGGTAGGTATCACAGACCGTGAAATAATTTTGAATATTGGTTTCAAATCAGACGGATTGGTATCTTCCAATGAATTCCGTGATTTGCCAGATCTCAAAATTGGTGATGAAGTTGAAGTATACGTAGAAAATCAGGAAGACGCCCAAGGTCAGCTGGTGCTTTCACGCAAGAAAGCGAAGGTTATTACCGCATGGGATAATATTCAGAAATCCTTCGAGGAAGATCTGGTTATGGATGCTTCTGTGAAGCGTAGAACAAAGGGTGGTTTGATCGTTGATATCTATGGAATTGAGGCGTTCTTGCCAGGTTCTCAGATTGACGTGAAGCCTATCCGTGATTTCGATGTTTTCGTAGGCAAGCGTATGGAAGTTAAAGTGGTTAAAATCAACCATGCCAACGATAACGTTGTTGTTTCTCATAAGATATTGATTGAGAAGGATCTCGAAGCACAACGCCAGCAAATCCTCAATAACCTTGAAAAAGGACAGGTACTTGAAGGTGTGATTAAGAACATGACTAACTTCGGAGCATTTATTGATCTTGGAGGTGTTGATGGTCTTCTTCACATTACAGATATATCATGGGGCCGTATCAGCCATCCAACAGACCTTCTTAGCCTCGATCAAAAAACCAACGTGGTTGTACTGGACTTCGACGAAGAGAAAAAACGTATATCTCTTGGTTTGAAGCAGCTACAAGCACATCCATGGGATTCATTGTCAGAAGAAATTCAGGTAGGATCGAAAGTGAACGGTCGTATCGTAAATGTAGCTGATTACGGTGCATTCCTTGAAATCCTTCCGGGGGTCGAAGGCCTAATCCACGTATCAGAAATGTCATGGTCACAGCATTTACGCAATCCTCAGGAATTTATGAGTGTCAACGACGAGCTTCAAGCTGTAGTGTTGACTCTCGACCGTCAGGAGCGCAAAATGTCACTTGGTATTAAGCAACTATCCGAAGATCCATGGACTCAGGCTGAGTTGAAGGATAAGTACTCGATAGGTGCCCGCCATACAGGTGTTGTTCGTAACCTTACTAATTTTGGTCTGTTTATTGAGCTGGAAGAAGGAATTGACGGTCTTGTACACGTTTCTGATCTTTCCTGGACCAAGAAAATCAAGCACCCATCTGACTTTATCAAGGTAGGTGATAACCTTGAAGTAGTAGTTCTCGAGCTGGACGCCGACAACCGTCGTCTTGCTCTGGGCCACAAACAACTGGAAGAAAACCCATGGGATACTTTCGAATCAATATTTGAAGTAGGTTCTACCCACCGCTCGACTATATTGTCGAAAGGAGATAAGTTTGCTACACTAGAGTTACCTTATGGCATCGAAGGAATAGCGGCTGCGAAGAACATTGCCAAAGAAGACGGTACTATGGCAGAAGTAGGTGAAAGCCTTGACTTCATGGTATTGGAGTTTTCTAAGGAAGAAAAGAAAATTAATCTTTCTCACTCAAAGATCTGGCAGGGTGGTGCCATAGAGAAGCCTGCAAAGAAGGCTGCTCCCAAAGCTCCCGAAGCTTCTTCTTCTTCAAAAGAAAGTAAAGATGACAAGTCAACCTTCGGTGATTTGGATATACTCACTGCTTTGAGAGAACAAATGGAAGAAACGGAAAAGAAAGGTAAAAAACCTTCTAAAAAAGAAGATAAAGACGCTGAGTAAGTCTAAATAATTTATATTTTTGCGTCGCCTTAGGCACTGACACCTGTGTAAGTTCCTAAGGCGACAAACTGGTTCCGTGGCCGAGTGGTTAGGCAGAGGTCTGCAAAACCTTGTACAGCGGTTCGAATCCGCTCGGAACCTCTCAGAAACAACGCTATGAAGAGCGTAATCAAGTACTTATAGAAATAAAAAAAATACCATTTGTGAAGGCCTAAACAAACAGGCTAAACAAATGGTATTTTTTTATAAATGCCTGATAAGCAAACTTAATTATTGTCTTTCCGAGGAAGTATTTAATGTGTTTAGATTAGAAAAAATATAAATAGGTTGCTTGGGAAAAATATAGATGAAATACTTTTGTGGATAAAATTTCGTGCAGTAAATTTGTGCGTTGAAGTATCATGAATGCCTTATTATGAATATAACAATAAAGAAAATCGTTCTTTTGAAAAGAAACCAATTGGTTAAGATGAGACAAATCATTGTGGGATTAGCCCTACTATGCGGCCCATTTTTAGCTTTCGCACAGGATGCCGGTGGTGATGCAGCAAAGGGGGAAACAATATTTAAGAACAACTGTTCGAGCTGCCACAACGTGACCGCCGAAAAGTCAGTAGGTCCCGGTTTGAAGGGGATATCAGAGCGCCGCGAGCTTCCTTGGTTGGTGAAATGGATCAACAATTCGCAAGCGATGATTTCGAGTGGTGATGATTATGCTGTAAAGCTTTACAGTCAGTATAATCAAGCCCAAATGACTAGCTTCCCTAATTTGACGGAAGAGGATATTAAAGGAGTTTTGGCATACGTTGAGCAGGCTAATGTTGCGCCTGTTGCTGTAGCCGGTGCGGAAGGAGTTGCCGGCGCGCCAGCAGTAGTTCAGTCAAGCGGTCCGTCCGATCTTTTTGTACTAGTATTGGTTGCCTTACTCGTTGTGATGCTACTCGTACTAGGTGTACTATTGGTAATCGTAACGCTGCTATCAAAGGCGGTGAGTGGTGAAGGAGTAGCTGGAGTAGAAAAAGGTGCATCTTTCATGGATCGCTTGAAAGTGACACTTACAAAAGCGGCTAATAATCCAGTTGTTCGATCGGCTACCGTTTGGGTTTTTATACTTCTCGTAACTAAGTCATTGATTGACGGAGCTTACAATGTAGGTGTACAGCAGGGGTACGCTCCTAAGCAGCCAATCGCATTCTCTCACAAGCTTCATGCAGGGGAGTATCAGATTAATTGTAATTACTGCCATACTGGCGTGAATCGTGGTAAGTCAGCGCACATTCCGTCGGCGAACATCTGTATGAACTGCCATGGAGTAATCAAGAAGGAGTCTCCCGAGATTCAAAAAATATATGCAGCCATTGAGTCCAATCAGCCCATCGAATGGGTTCGGGTTCACAACTTGCCTGATTTAGCTTACTTTAATCATTCTCAGCACGTGAATGTTGGCGGTTTAGAGTGCCAGCAATGTCACGGTGAGATAGAGAAAATGGAAGTAGTAGAGCAGCGTTCCTCGTTAACTATGGGATGGTGTATTGATTGCCATCGTAAAACGGAAGTGAATACAAAGGGCAACGAATATTACGACAAACTTGTGCAGTTGCATGGTAGTGAAACTAAGGATGCTTTGAAGGTGGCTGATATTGGCGGTTTGGAATGTTCAAAGTGCCATTATTAATAATCATCATCGGAGGTAAATCCAAGATACAAAATTCGTATTGAACAGCTTTATGGAACATACAAATAAAAGGTACTGGAAAGGTTTGGAGGAGTTGCGTAACGACGATAAGTTTGTTAAGAACGCCAACAGCGAATTTGCCCACACAGCTCCCAGTGAAAGTGAATATGAGAACTTAGTGGACGGAACAGGTACTCACCGTCGCGATTTTCTTAAAGTATTAGGGTTTGGTATGGCAGCCGTATCACTTGCTGCCTGCGAAACTCCGGTAAAAAAAGCTATCCCTTATCTTAATAAGCCGGAAGGTGAATACCCATCAATTGCTAACTGGTATGCCTCTACTTATGCTGAGGGAGGTGACTACGCAAGTATCCTTGTTAAAACCAGAGAAGGTCGTCCCATTAAAATTGAGGGTAATTCTTTATCGGGAGTTTCAAGCGGGGTAAGTGCTCGCGTTCATGCGTCCCTCTTGGGTCTTTATGATATTGAAAAACTTAAAGGGCCCCAGAAGGGTGAGAACACAAAAATTAGCTGGGAAGTAGTAGACAAGGAAATCTCTACGCAGCTTGCTCAAATAGTGGTAAGTGGCCGCCCCATCCGTTTGGTGTCCTCTTCGATAATCAGCCCTTCTACGAAGGCTGTTGTTGCCGAATTTTCTGCTAAATACCCGACTACAACGCACGTGACGTATGATGCTAACTCAGTATCAGCACTCATCAGTGCAAATGAGTCTTCTTTTGGAAAGGCGGTTGTTCCTGCTTATGACTTCAGCAAGGCGGACGTTATCGTAGGTATTGATGCAGATTTCTTAGGTACTTGGATTGCACCAGATACTTTCTCGAAGCAATATGCTGACACTCGTCGTGTAAGTAGTGCCAAAGGAGGCAAGAGAGACATGTCTCGTCACTACCAGTTTGAGTCAATTCTTTCATTGACAGGTTCAAATGCTGACTACCGTTCTCCGGTGAAGCCATCTCAGCTTGGATTGGTTGTTACCAGCCTCTACAACAAAGTGGCCAGGAGTTTGGGAGCAGCAGCGCTGTCAGCACCAGCCTTGGATGTACCTAACCTTGATAAAGCAGCGGCTGATTTGGTAAGGGCCAATGGTAAAGCACTCGTGGTATCTGGTATCAATGATGTTGCTGTTCAGACGATAATTAATTCTCTCAACAGCCTGCTCGGTAGTTACTCTTCAACGATTGACTTGGGTGCTCCAATGACAGTACGTCAAGGGGACGATAAGGTAATGAATGCTTTTGTAGATGAGTTGAAAGCGGGTAGAGTAGGTGCTGTGATATTCCTGGACGCAAATCCAGTATACAATCATCCGCGTGGTGTCGTAATTGCCGAAGCACTTCCCAAAGTAGCTTTGAGCATTTCTTTCGCTGATCGTGCCGATGAGACATCTTCCCTGGCAAAATACATATGTCCGTCTTCTCACTATCTTGAATCTTGGGGAGACGCAGAGCCTCGGGTTGGGTTTTACAGCCTTACCCAGCCAACTATCACTCTGATATACAATACGCGTCAGGCACAGTCGAGCCTCTTGACCTGGGTAGGAAAGAGCGCAGACTACCACGAGTACGTGAAAGCTTACTGGCGTAGCAATATTTTCTCGCAATCATCAGGAGGCGACTTTGATCAATTCTGGATTAAGGCACTACACGATGGCGTTTTTGAGCCCAAGAAGGGAGCTGTTGCTTCAGGTGCTACATTCGTAGGTAATGTAAGTGCCGCCGCTACTCTGATCGGGCGTACTTACAAGGCTAGTGCTACCGGTTTAGAGCTTAAGCTTTATGAGAAAGTAGGTATGGGTACTGGCAACCAGGCCAATAATCCTTGGCTTCAGGAATTCCCCGAGCCTCTTACCAAAGCCTGTTGGGACAATTACGCATGTATTTCTAAGGCCACTGCCTCTGAACTTGGGGTAGAGCAGGCAGATGTGATCAAGGTTGAAATTCAGGGAAAATCAGTAGAACTTCCCGTTGTTATTCAGCCTGGCCAGGCCGCTGGTACAGTAGCTATTGCTATTGGTTACGGCCGGCAGAAGGCTGGTAAGTCTGGCAATGCAGTTGGTGTGAATGTGTATCCAATGGCCTCATTTGCCGCCGGGTTTCTTTCATTTGCTCCCGGAGACGTTATCGTTACCAAAACAGGAGATACTAAAGAGATCGCTCAGACCCAAACTCACGATACTGTGATGGGCCGTGAGTCGGTTCTTCAGGAGACTGTACTCGCTAAATATAAGACTAACGTACTGGCGGGTCGCTTCATACCTGAGGTACAAACTTCCGAAGGCCCCAAAGTGGCCACTGATATATCACTGTGGGATGGTCATGAGTATAAAAACCACTCGTGGGGAATGGTCATTGACCTTAACACCTGTACCGGTTGTAGTGCCTGCCTAATAGGTTGCCAGTCAGAAAATAACGTTTCTGTGGTTGGGCGTCAAGAGGTTATCAACCGTCGTGAAATGCACTGGATTCGTATTGACCGGTATTACAGTAGCGAGTCAGTAGACAATTTGGCAGGATTAGAAACCGCCGCAGAAAATCCTGAAGTCACTTTTCAGCCGTTGATGTGTCAGCACTGTAATAACGCTCCTTGCGAGACAGTTTGTCCGGTATTGGCTACCACCCATAGTTCGGAAGGTCTGAACCAAATGACTTACAACCGCTGTGTAGGTACAAGGTATTGTGCCAACAACTGCCCTTATAAGGTACGTCGCTTCAACTGGTTCAAGTACTTCGATAATGATAACTTCGATTATCATTACAACAACGACCTTGGTAAGATGGTGATCAATCCTGAGGTAACGGTTCGTTCACGTGGAGTAATTGAAAAATGTTCTATGTGTGTGCAGCGTATTCAGGAAGGTAAGCTCACCGCCAAGAAGGAAAGACGACGCCCGGTAGACGGCGAAATCATAACAGCTTGTGCACAGTCTTGCCCAACCAATGCGATAACTTTTGGCGACATGAATGATCCTGAGAGTGCTATTTCCAAGGTTCTGGAAGTAGAAAGAGAAGGTCGAGCGTTTCACATGCTGGAAGAAATCAACGTTCGTCCCCAGGTTTCATACCTGACAAAGGTCCGCAATAAGGACGTAGAAGCCGCTGCCGAGAAAGTAGAAGCTTAAGACTAGTAGAAATAAGTAAATAGAACATTAATTCAACATAAATTACAGTCGTATGCATGTTACTTCACCCGTGAGACCACCGCTCATTACTGGCGGAAAGACGTACGCCGATGTAACGGAAGATATATGCCGTCAGGTAGAAGGCAAACCCACCAAAGAATGGAAAATCGCATTCACTATTTCTGTGATTGTGTTAGCCTATGGTACGGCTTGCCTATTCTGGACCTGGTGGGAAGGTCTTGGCGTTTGGGGCTTAAATAAAACCGTAGGTTGGGCATGGGACATCACAAACTTTGTATGGTGGGTAGGTATCGGTCACGCCGGTACGCTGATCTCTGCCGTATTGCTTTTATTCCGTCAAAAGTGGAGAACCTCCATCAACAGGGCAGCTGAAGCAATGACCATTTTTGCGGTTTTGTGTGCAGCATCCTTTATTTTGATGCACATGGGACGTCCGTGGTTAGCTTACTGGGCTTTACCACTGCCTAATACTTTTGGATCACTTTGGGTTAACTTTAACTCACCACTGGTCTGGGACGTATTTGCGATTAGTACTTACTTCTCAGTCTCGTTGGTATTCTGGTACATTGGCCTTATTCCTGACCTTGCCACAATCCGTGACCGCGCTCAAAATAAAGTGTCTCGTTATATCTACGGAACTCTGGCAATGGGATGGAATGGATCAGCTAAGACTTGGTCACGCTATGAATACGTTAGCTTAATTCTTGCGGGTTTATCAACTCCTCTGGTACTTTCAGTACACACGATTGTAAGTATGGACTTTGCCACCTCGGTAATTCCAGGATGGCACACGACAATTTTTCCTCCTTATTTCGTAGCGGGAGCCATTTTCTCCGGCTTTGCCATGGTGCAAAACCTGATGTTGATCACGCGTGTTGTGTATCGACTTGAAGATTATATTACCTTGGAGCACATCGAATCAATGAACAAGGTGATTACCCTTACCGGTTCTATTGTCGGTGTTGCTTACCTAACTGAGTTCTTCATCGCTTGGTACTCTGGTGTAGAATACGAAAGCTATGCTTTCATTAACCGTGCCACCGGACCTTACTGGTGGGCATATTGGACGATGATGACCTGTAATGTGATTTCTCCACAGCTTTTCTGGTCCCGTCGGATTCGCCGGAGTATTACGTGGACTTTCTTCATCTCGGTAATTGTTAACATCGGAATGTGGTTCGAGCGCTTTGTAATTATTGTAACGTCGCTGCACCGTGACTACCTTCCTTCGAGCTGGGCTATGTTCTCGCCAACCCGTTATGATATTGGTGACTATATTTTCTCCTTTGGCTTCTTCTTTACTTTGTTCTTGCTTTTCTCTAAATACTTACCGGTAATTAACATGGCGGAATTGAAGGCGGTTATCCGATCGTCATCAGAAAAGTTGCCTGCTAAGGTGGCTGGTGTTGCCAAAGCAGAAAGAGTAACTAACCCTTCATTTAACAAAGACGCTCAATAAATACAATTGATCACGACTTATGGCAGAGATAAACGGAAAATATCTTGTGGGAGTGTACGATGATGATGAAGTGATACTTCATGCTGTTCCCACATTACGTAAAGCAGGAGTGAACATATCAGAAGTGTATTCTCCATTCGCAATCCACGGTTTAGACGAAGCACTGGGACATTCCCGTACCCGCATCGGTGTTGCCGCATTCATGTTTGGTATAGCGGGCTGCATTTGTGCACTATGCTTGACAATTTGGACAATGGGTATCGATTGGCCGATGATTGTAGGGGGGAAAGACCCTATTTCGATTCCAAACTATATCCCGGTTACTTTTGAACTTACAGTTCTGTTTACTGCATTTGGAATGGTCGGAACCTTTTTGGTGACGAATGGCCTAGGCCCTAGTGCAAATCCAAATATGTTTGATCTTCGCTCAACGGACAACAAGTTCGTAATGGCTATTGACCTTGGAAAGAACAAACTTACTGAAGAGCAGATTACGAAGGTTTTGAAAGAGTCAGGAGCCGAAGAGGTGAACATCAAACAATTCTAATTAAATCGGATGATGAATTTTCGAAATAAATATAAGTATGTATTGGTAGTAGCTTTTTTTGCTGTTGCCGTATCCAGCTGCAAGCGTGACCCTCAGAACCCAGGTTTAGAGTTTGCCCCTAACATGTACTGGTCGCTTGGCTATGAGCCTTTCCGTCAGATAAAAGCACACCCGATCAATCCTATGGGACTGAACATGCGGAACCCGGTTGAAGGTACTGTTTCACGCCGTAATTATGATACTAAGTTTGGTAGTGGTGACTCTGTTAAGATAGACTTCATGGTTTACAATGTACCCAAAGACAGTATTTCAATTGCAGAACGTACTCTTGTTAATCCAGTGCCAATGAATGAAAAATCTTTGGCAGAAGGCAAAGCCATGTACGAAAGATATTGTCAGCATTGTCATGGTGAAGGTGGCGCGGGTGATGGTACTGTTGGTAAAGTGTACAAGGGGGTTCCCAACTATAAAGCTGACGCCTACAAGGATATGAACGATGGGCACATTTTTCACGTGATTACACATGGCAAAGGTCGTATGTGGCCCCATGGATCCCAACTGGATCCTGAGGAGCGCTGGAAAGTAGTACACTATGTACATCAGCTTCAGAAAGATTCTTAAATTTTTGAAAACAGAGTAAAAAATACGATAATGGCATCAGCACATTCGATACCTTCCCTTGATGAACAATTTGAATTCACTTCGGGTGCAAAACGAAAATTACTAATTGGCGGAGCCATTGGATTGGCCTTGGTGCTGATTGGAGCTTTTTTGCTTGCTAACGGTTCCGGGCACGAAGCAGCCGGCAACGGCGCCGAACACGCAGAAGGTGCAGTTCACGCTAGTAACTGGATGACCCGCATATGGGCTAACATATGGGTAAATGCGGTGTATTTTACTGGAATTTCAGTGATAGGCATGTTTTTCATGTCTTACAATTATTTGGCTGAGGCAGGTTGGTCAGCAGTATTCAAAAGAATTCCTGAGGCAATGCCTGCGTTTTTACCAGTTACTGGTATCATAATGTTGATAACCTTCCTTCTAGGAGGCCATGATTTATTTCACTGGACCCATGAAGGTTTGTATGAAGTAGGCGGGGCAGAATACGACCCCATTATTGCGGGGAAGCAAGAATTTTTAAACACGCCTTTCTTTTTAGCAAGAATGGTGTTCTACTTTGTGTCATGGTACTCTCTCTGGAGAGTTATTCGGAATGCTTCCCTTAAAGAGGATGAAATTGGCGGTACGAAGTTCTATTACAAATCAATAAAGTTTGGAACGGCTTTTCTCATTGTATTTGCCGTAACTTCCTCAACTGCTGCGTGGGATTTTGTGATGTCAATCGACACCCACTGGTTCAGTACAATGTTTGGCTGGTACACGTTGGCTAGTTGGCATGTTTCCGGACTGGCAGTAATTACTTTAGCGGTGGTTACTCTACGTGAAATGGGCTACCTCAAAGCAGTAACGAATAGCCACCTGAGAGATTTAGGTAAATTTGTATTTGCGTTCAGTATTTTCTGGGCTTATATATGGTTCTCTCAATTCCTGCTCATTTATTACGCTAACCTACCCGAAGAAGCAATCTATTATGAAGAGCGTTTCAATGGTTATGGCGGTATTTTTAAAGCGCCGTTTTTCATTACTCTTTTTCTAAACTTTTTCTTTCCATTCCTAGTTCTTATGACAAGGGATGCAAAGGCTACGCATTCGATTCTCAAGGTAGCGTGTTGGAGTGTGTTGATAGGTCATTACTTTGATTTTTACACGAATATTATGCCCGGTACAGTAGGGGAAAACGCTGGTTTTGGACCCGTTGAGTTTGGATTTATCCTGTTGTTCGTATGCTCTTTCATTTGGGTGATTTCTGCTCAGCTTACCAAAGCAAATCTTGTCCCCAAGAATCATCCGATGCTCGAAGAGTCTTTGCACCACGATATAGCGTAGTATAAGCACAATAAAATAATCATCATGACTTACATAATTGGATTTCTTGTTGTCATCTTTTTGGTGTTGACTATTATGGTCATTTCCAAGATGCGAAATGTCCTCAAAGGAGTTAACAGCACCAGTGAACCAACCGATAATCCGGAAGGTAATGGTTGGAACGCAGCGATGTTTATCGTATTCTTAGTTTTGGGTACAGTTGGCTTCGTATGGTCATACATAAGTGCGGAAAAGAGTTTTCTGCCCGAAGCATCTTCCATCCACGGAAGAAGAACAGATGACCTTTTTTGGCTTTCAATGGGTGTCTTAACGATTGCTTTCTTTTTCGTTAATTTTCTTATATTCTACTTCGCATGGAAGTATCAGTACAAGTCAGGCAGGAAAGCAACTTTCTACCCAGAGAACCACAAACTTGAAATCATTTGGACTATTGTTCCCGCCGTTATAATGGCGCTTCTGGTATTTACCGGGTGGAAAGCGTGGTCTGACATTACATCTGACGCCCCAAAGGATGCAGAGGTATTTGAGATCATGGGTAAACAGTTTGGTTGGTACGTACGTTATCCAGGTGTTGATAATAGGCAGCTCGGTAATTATAACTATAAACTAATTGATAACCAAAATGAAATGGGTATCGATTTGTCAGATGAAAATGCATTTGATGATTTCATTAGTGTATCAGAGTTGCACGTACCAGTTAACAAGCCTGTTCTTTTGAAAATAAGAGCACGCGATGTACTGCACAGCGTATTTATCCCTCACATGCGTGTGAAAATGGACGCGGTTCCTGGAATGCCTACTAAATTCTGGTTTGTACCAGACAAAACCACTGCTCAAATGCGTTCTGACCTAACTAATCCTGACTTTGACTATGAGATCGCTTGTACCGAAGTTTGTGGCCGTGGTCACTTTGCAATGCGTCTTCGCCTGATCGTTGAAGATGAGGCTTCGTATCAGAAGTGGTGTGCAGAGCAGAAAACTTTCTTGGAAACTTACCCAGAATACTTGGCCAAAGTTCCTGATAATTTGAAAGCAAAGGCAATGAAATACGTCCCGGCGCTAGGAACTCCGGATAGCACGATGGTCCAAGTAACTGGAGCCTCGGTGGGAACATCAGCATCACTTCGTTAATAAATTTTTTAAAATTAATTCATTGTAGATATGTCAGTAGTAGAAACAGGAATTGATGCGGTCGTACATGAAGATGAGAATGTACATCACGACGAGCAGAACTTCTGGCGGAAGTATATTTTTTCTGAGGATCACAAAGTAATTGCAAAGCAGTATCTGATCACCGGTATATTTTGGGCAATACTTGGAATTGCAATGTCATCAGTTTTTCGTCTTCAACTAGGTTTTCCCAATGCAGATAATTCCTGGCTAAAACCTTTTTTAGGCAAATGGATCGATGAGGCAGGTAAGATCGATCCCAATTTTTATCTTGCCCTCGTGACAATGCACGGTACTATCATGGTATTCTTTGTGTTGACGGCTGGCTTGAGTGGTACATTCAGTAATTTTTTGATTCCCCTTCAAATTGGTGCCCGAGACATGGCATCCGGATTCTTGAACATGTTGTCGTACTGGTTCTTCTTTATTGCCAGTGTGATTATGTTTTCTTCGCTGTTCCTTCAAATGGGTCCAGCAGCAGGTGGATGGGTCATATACCCACCTCTAAGTGCCCTGCCCCAAGCTCACCCGGGTTCAGGAATGGGCATGACGTTGTGGCTGACAAGTATGACGTTGTTTATTGTATCACAGCTATTGGGTGGCATTAACTACATCACTACGGTTATTAACCTCCGAACGAGGGGTATGACATTTAGTCGTCTCCCCTTGACAATTTGGGCGTTCATGATTACCGCAATTCTTGGTTTGATTTCATTCCCGGTATTGTTGTCAGCCACATTATTGCTGATTTTTGATCGTCACTTTGGAACTAGTTTCTATCTGTCTGAGATATACATTGGAGGAGAAGCACTACCTAACGTTGGTGGTAGCCCGATTCTATTTCAACACTTATTTTGGTTCCTGGGACATCCGGAGGTATATATCGTACTTCTTCCAGCGCTAGGCATTACATCCGAAATTATTGCTACTAATTCCCGTAAGCCAATCTTTGGATATAGGGCCATGATCGCATCGATGTTAGGTATTGCTTTTCTTGCGTTTGTTGTATGGGGTCACCACATGTTTGTGACTGGTATGAATCCGTTCCTTGGCTCGGTATTCATGTTTTTGACGCTGATTATCGCGGTACCATCCGCAGTGAAGGCCTTTAACTACATTACGACACTTTGGCAGGGTAATATTGTGTTTACTCCTGCAATGCTTTTCTCGATTGGGCTAGTTTCTTTCTTTGTGTCGGGTGGTTTGACTGGTATTATTTTGGGTAACAGCGCCCTTGATATTCAATTGCATGATACTTATTTCGTAGTAGCCCACTTCCACATCGTAATGGGTGCTGCGTCGGCGTTCGGGTTATTTGCCGGTGTTTACCACTGGTTCCCCAAAATGTTTGGCCGTATGATGAACAATACATTGGGTCAGGTACATTTCTGGTTAACATTTATCGGGATTTATCTTGTGTTCTTTCCAATGCACTATATTGGTATCGCAGGTTTCCCACGTCGTTACTACCAGTTCACTAGCTATGATTTTACCAAGTCATTTACTGACCTGAATATGTTCGTGACTATTGCGGCGGTGTTTACTTTCTTTGCCCAGTTTATCTTCCTTTGGAATTTCTTCTCTAGTATTTTTAGAGGTAAGAAGGCTCCTCAGAATCCATGGCGTTCCAACACGTTGGAATGGACTGCACCAGTCAACCCCGGCCACGGTAACTGGCCTGGTGAGATCCCTGCGGTATATCGTTGGTCTTATGATTATAGTAAGCCCGGTGCTCCCGAAGATTTTATCCCCCAAAATGTACCCTATTCACAGACACTAGAATCTAATTTGCCTCACGAAAATGAGCAGATTTCGATGGAGGCTGAGATAGAGGCGCAAAACTTCAATGATCAATTTAAAAACACTCATTGATCCAAAATACAACCGTGTTTTCAGGCGTCTAGCTCTGTTTACAGTCGCGACGGTCTATCTGCTGATTATTGCAGGTGGTGTCGTTAGAAGTACAGGAGCAGGCATGGGATGTCCTGATTGGCCTAAATGCTTTGGTAGCTGGATACCTCCCACGGAGGTGTCCCAGCTACCATTGGATTATAAGGAGATTTATGGAGCCAAGTTAAAAGGTGAAGTAGAATTTAATGCGGTTAAGACTTGGATTGAATACGTGAATCGCCTATTGGGCGTGTTCACCGGTTTGCTAATATTTGCTACCTTGCTAGCATCGATACCTTACCTGCGTACATCACAACCCCGCATTTTCTTCGCTAGCCTATCAGCTTTTATCTTAGTAGGCTTCCAGGGGTGGTTGGGTTCGAAGGTCGTCTCTACTGAACTGCACCCATTTATGGTGACGCTGCATATGATTGTAGCGATCGTAATCGTTTTCATATTGCTGCTTGTTCTTACCAAGACCTACGCTGGTAAATTACTGCCAGAGAAAGTTGAGAAGAAGAAAATGATTAAACTGGTTCTAGTTGTTGCTCTAATTTTGTCATTTTCTCAAGTAATGCTGGGTACGCAAGTACGAGAATCCATGGATATGGTCATTAGGGGACTAGGCTATACGGCCAGAAATGAATGGGTGGAAGGCCTTGGACTTTCGTTTTATATTCATCGATCTTTCTCAATTCTGGTACTAGTGAGTAATGCCTTGGTTTTGTATGGCATATCGAAGTTTGTAAGGAACGCTGGTACATTGTATTCGCTCGCAAAGTTATTGATGGCCTTAGTGCTTGTAGAAGTTTTGACAGGGATCATTATGGCCTATTTTGCGGTTCCTGCTTTTGCACAGCCTATTCACCTGACCGTAGCAATTATGATGTTGGGTATTCAATTTGTAATCTGGACTAGTCTGGATGCTAACAAAGAATTAAAGAATATAATGCCACGTAAAACAGAAGCACTTGTTTCTTAAGAGAGTTTGTGGTCTACTAGGTGGTTCTAATACTATGAAAAAATGATTGTGTCCGATAATAATTTGACTATTGATAGTAAGGTTGGTATGAAGTTGAAGGCTTTTTTTGAGCTTCTCAAGTTTAGACTCTCGACCCTTGTTGCCTTCTCGGGTGCGTATGGGTACAGCTTAGCCACTAATACAATTGACTTGGGTTTACTAACCATATTTTGTGTGGCAGCGATAGGGATTACGGGTGCGGCCAACATCATCAACCAGATCATTGAAAAAGATTTGGATAAGTTGATGAAAAGAACCGAAAATAGACCCCTACCCAGTGGCAGGGTTACGGTGCAGGAGGCAATAGTTTGGGCCCTATTTCTGGGTACTTCATCCCTTCTTATATTTACTCTTTTCTTCAATATAAGCACAGCGCTTCTAGCGGCGTTATCACTAATTCTGTATGGATTCGTTTACACACCCTTGAAAAGAGTTGGGCCAATTGCTGTTTTCGTGGGCGCAATACCCGGCGCGTTTCCCCCTATGATTGGCTGGGTGGCGGCTACGAATCAGTTTGGTTTAGAGCCAGGAATATTGTTTGCTATTCAATTCTTCTGGCAGTTTCCTCACTTTTGGGCTATTGCTTGGGTTTTGGATGAGGATTACAAAAGAGCGGGCTTTAAATTACTTCCTTCTGAAGGTGGGAAAGACCTGAATACTGCAATTCAGATGATGATTTACACCCTGTTTTTATTGCCCTTTGGCTGGCTGCCTTTTAAGCTAGAAATGACTGGGATAAACTCCGCTTTCATCGCAACGATTTTCGGTGTTTTGTTTCTGGCTCAAACGTTTCATCTAATGCGTAAGTGTACCGATAAAACTGCGCTACAACTGATGTTCGGATCATTTATCTATTTGCCAATTGTGCAGATAGCGTTTTTACTTGATAAATTATAATACCTTAGATAGCGATTATGGATACGCTTCATCAATTACCTATACAGAAAGAACCGGAGGCAACCTTATCGGTTGATCCGAAAAAGTTTATATTATGGTTGTTTATCGTTAGTATTGTAATGCTCTTTGCGTCACAAACAAGCGCTTACTTAGTGCGTCGGGCCGAAGGGAATTGGCTCGAATTTGAGATGCCAGCTATATTTACATATAGTACATTTGTACTTATAGCGAGTAGTCTGAGCATGCAGTGGGCATACTTTTCAGCAAAAAAAGATAATTTTAGTAATCTGAGAATTGCAATTTCTATTACTTTTGTGCTGGGACTAGCGTTCTTGTGGATGCAATTTGAAGGATGGAGAGAGATGGTAAATATGAAGGTTTACTTTGTAGGTAACCCTTCAGGCTCCTTTTTGTATGTATTCACCGGCCTTCACGGTTTCCACCTAATAAGCGGTCTCTTTGTATTGACGTATGCTTTAATTGCCGCCTTCAAGTTGAATGTGCATGCCAAAAGCCTACGTCAAATTGAAATTTGTGCTACCTACTGGCATTTTCTGGATATATTGTGGGTGTATCTGTTTATCTTTTTATTGACTTTTAATTGATAATTTAACGAAGCGATGGCTGCAACGACAACAGGTACCGTAGAACCAAAAATGTGGATGGGCGGAATTGAGCCTATGAAGGCGAGTTATGGAAAACTCATGATGTGGTTTTTTCTTATCTCCGATACATTTACTTTCTCCGCTTTATTGGTTTCTTATGGATTGGTACGTTTTAGCTACACTGCGTATGCGGGCGAAGTAGCAGACTTTACTTTCTCTAATCTTTATTGGCCTATTCCCGAAAAAGTATACGAGGCTGTTCCATTCCTTCACGGTATTGAGCTCCCCCTTGTATTTGTGGGAATTATGACTTTTATTCTCATTTTCAGTAGCGTGACGATGGTACTTGCGGTTGAAGCAGGCCACCGAATGGACAAAGCTAGTGTAGAGAAGTACATGTTGTGGACTATTCTGGGCGGATTTACCTTTTTGGGCTGCCAAGCATGGGAATGGGCTCACTTTATTCATGGTACTGAAAGCGGAACTATGGTACGTGAGATCGTAAATGGAACATGGATTGAAAAGACTATTTTCGGTGCTAATCTGGCTGAAAATCAATACGGACCTCCTGCATTCGCTGATTTCTTTTTCTTTATTACCGGCTTTCACGGAACTCATGTATTTAGTGGAGTCTTACTCAATATCCTAATCTATTACCGCTCTGCCACCGGTTTTTACGACCGTCGTGGACACTACGAAATGGTTGAGAAAGTCGGTCTTTATTGGCACTTTGTCGACCTTGTTTGGGTATTTGTCTTTACCTTCTTCTACCTCGTTTAACCAAGTATAAATTTAACTACCATGGCTGATATTAATACACATGATCAGAGTTCCGATGGAGGAGCAGCAGAGCGTAAGCAGATCTGGAAAGTCTTCATCATTCTGTCGCTAATTACTGCTTTGGAATTCGTAATTGCCTTCACCTTCGCACACGGGACTCTTAAAGTGGCGATTTTTGTCGGAATGACGATTGTTAAGGCGTTTTACATTGTAGGTGAGTTCATGCACTTAAAACATGAGGCCAAATCCTTGATTTGGTCGATTCTAATTCCTTGCATTTTTGTAGTATGGTTATTACTAGCTCTAATGCTGGAAGGCGGTTCGATTTTTAGCGTAAGATAATTGTATGCGTAAATACTTAAAGACCGGGTTGCTAATGTTAACATTAGCATTCCCGGTTTTAATTTTTCTATTCCTTAAGATTTTCACAACCAATCATTACGATTTGCCGTACTATGTCCCGATGATAGATTCGGTGAGTAATGCGGTAGTAATGAACGAAGGAGACACTGTATTTTATCAGCTAAATGATTTTAGCTTGATAACAACCTCCAACGAACCGCTGACATCAGATCAGCTTCGGGGTAAAATGATGGTTTTAAGTAGTATTCGGTTAGCAAACGTTGACGGGTACGATAAAGTCCTCGGTGAGTTGGTAAGAATCAATAAACTCAGTGAATCATATCCAGAACTGATAATTCTTACTCTTATTCCTGAAAAGGAAAACGGTATAAAAACGGAGCTGGAAAAGAGGCGGGTGGTGTCAGAATTATGGAAGGTTATTAGCGTAACTGATTCAAGCCAATACGAGTACGTTGATAAGATCTTCCATCTTAGCGAAAAGGCGGGTATACACCAAACTATTTCGTCAAATAATCGGTTAAGTTTAGTAGATGCTTCTGGATATACACGAGGATATTACAACGCCCTTGACCCCGAAGATATTGATCGCCTAATGGCCGAAATTAAGATTTTAGATTACAGTAAAAACTTAAAAGAGTAGGGTTTTATGGAGTCGCTTATCATAGAGAAAAATGCCAAATACAACCGGTTAATCAAATTACTAGCGATAACCATTCCGGTAGTTGTTGCTATACTTTTGAGTATTAGAGAAAAAGTTGATCTGGGAGAATGGACTAAGTTGTTACCACACATCAATGGGGCAATTAATTCAGCCACTTCTATATTATTATTGATTGGTTTTTATTTCATCAGAAATAAAAATATCGCGGCCCACCGTCGTGTGATGACATCCGCCTTTGTTCTTGGCTCTTTGTTTTTGGTTAGCTACGTGTTGTATCATTTGTCAAATGAATCAACCGCATTCGGTGGAGAGGGCCTGATTCGTCCGGTTTATTATTTCCTACTTGTCAGCCATATCACTCTCTCGATCGTAGTTGTATGGTTCGTGTTGCGGGCAGTCTACTTTGCATACAGTGGTCAGATTGGTGAGCATAAAAAGGCAGTTAAATGGGCATTCCCAATATGGCTGTATGTAAGTGTGACGGGAGTGATCGTTTATTTACTAATTAGTCCTTATTATGTATGAAAAATATTGTCAGAAAAATTATTCTACTAGTGACCTTACTAGCACTGAATACCAGCCAACTTTGGGCCCAATGTGCCATGTGCCGGGGCTCCGTTGAAAGTACCATGGGAAACGGCCGTAACAACGTTGGTATTGGCTTGAACGTTGGTATCATGTACCTCTTTATAATGCCGTACCTCATCGTATTTGCCGTAGCTTTTATGTGGTATCGTACTAGTCGTAAAACCAGAGAAGAGCAGCGATTGGTAGCTGCGCAGGTTCGACGGGCAATGGGAAATTAAATAGTATCAAAAGTATTAAAAGTATTGTAGAGGTAGACCATAAGGTCTACCTCCTTTTTTTATTCCCACAGCGGATAATGCAAAAGTGTTGTCTGACTACCAAAGAACAACTTGGTTGAGCTCTCAAATGACTGAGTGTAATCAGAGACGTAAAAATCGCGTTTGCCTTCTCCTTTTTCATTTACAAGGTAGTGCTGTTCTAACCAAGACCGAAGAGAGTGAGCAACAATTTCGGAAGTGTCAAGAATCTCAACGGCATCACTGTAATATCCCTTGATCTGTTTTTTGATGAGCGGGTAGTGGGTGCAACCCAAAATGAGTGCCTCAATATCATCTAGCGCCGGGTCAGACAGATATTGGGCGATTATACTTTCACTGATTGAATTGTCAAAAAAACCTTCTTCAATCATCGGTGCCAGCAGTGGCGTTGCCAATGATTTTAGCACGATATTTCTATTTAGAGCGTCTACTTTTTTCTTGTAGACATTTGAAAGTACAGTTTGCTTTGTACCAATAAGCCCGATGGTCTTCCCTTTATATCGTTCTTTTATGTAATCAATTACGGGATCAATTACATTGACAATCCGCGCTTTACTGCCTACATACTCTTTCGCTAGCTCAAAGGCAGCGGCCGAGGCAGAGTTGCAGGCTATAAGAATAACCTTGCATTGTTGTTGAATAAGTACATTACAGATCTTGATAGAGTAAGCTTGGATAGCAGCGGTAGACTTATCGCCATAAGGTAGGTGAGCTGTATCACCAAAGTAAATTGTATTTTCACGGGGTAGTAATCGGGTAACTGCCCTGGCGACGGTCATACCCCCAATACCACTATCAAATATTCCAATCGGAGCTGTCGAATCAAGCATATAAAATTATTACTGATCTAAAAAATAGTTTATAGTATTGCTGATCAGGTAGTTGTTCCTATTTTCAAAGTTCCGGGATGTTCTAATTTGAAATAATTTAAATTATTATGAAGCCCCATGCAACCTGATAAGGGCTAATATGCATCTAGTAAATGAAATCACCCTAACAGAATGGTTAAAATTATACCCTTTTTTAATCAGGAAGCCCAATTAATCAAGGCCCTGAAAAAAGAAGACGCCAAAGCACAGCGACAGTTGTACGATAAGTATTCGTCAAAGATGCTCGGTGTGTGTATGCGATATGTAGGAGACCAGATGACAGCGGAAGATGTTTTGGTTGAAGGCTTTATGAAGGTATTTAGTAAGATTGAGCAGTTTAAGGAAGAAGGAAGTCTTGAAGGGTGGATACGCAGGATTATGGTTAATGAAGCATTGAGCTATCTACGTCAAAAGAAACGCAGCCTAGAAGATACTGACCTGGATGAAGCCCAACGCGTTGCGGATACGGTACAGGCTGACGAACTTTTGGAGGCCGAAGATATGAAACAAATGATTGATCGACTCCCTAGCGGCTACCGGACCGTTTTTAACCTATATGCAATAGAAGGATACAGTCACGCTGAGGTAGCTGCTATGCTGCGAATTACAGAGAGTACCTCAAAGTCGCAGCTACATCGGGCAAGAGCACTTTTGCAGCAGTATGTAGAGCAGTGGGAGAACGAGTATAAAAAAAAAGTAAACTATGAAAGAACATCCAATTGATGATCTGTTTGCTAAGAAGCTTTCCAATTGGGAGCCGAAGGCATCACCTGATCTATGGAATAGAATAGAAGGAAAGCAGCAGACCTCATCCCGTGAAGGTGGCTGGTGGTATTGGTATGCAGCAGCTGGGGTAGTGTTTGTCATGATGGTGGGATACATGGTGTGGCAGGGGCAAAACTCAGCTTTACAGCCAGCTAACGAGACCATCGCCAAACTTGATGTGATTCAGGAACAAACTCAGGAAATTCAAAGTATAGTAAGTCAGGATTCAGATCGAGCAATAATTGCAACTTTGGATGAACTGAAAAATGAAATTCCTAAGAGTAAGCAATCCCCGCCTTCGGTGACTTTTCTTGACATAAATCCTACCGTAGAGAAAGAGGAGAAATACGTAGCAGCCATCGACATACCAGACTTCAAACCCATTCAAAAGGAAGGATATTCGCCGCAGGCGTCTGAAACATCAGATAAGAGTATGCCGATAATAGTACCAATGCCTACGGAAATAGCACTCGGGTTAAGCGATGAACCCAAGGTAGAGCAATCCAAGAATAGGGTAATAGTAGCCCATATTCTGGTCAATGAGGACGAGACAAAACCCGACGGCTTGCGGTCTTCGAAATTTATCAAGGTACTTCGTCAACTCAAAAATGTCAAAGAAGGCGATACCGTCGACTGGCAAGAGGTTGGCTTTAATCCTAAAAATCTAATTGCGAGAGCCGATGAACGGTTGAAAAATAAAGAAGAGAAGGTCTCCAAATACTACCAAAACTTAAAAGAAAAGACCAAATTATAATTAGCATGGCCATGAGAAAAATCTTTAAAACACTTGTAATTGGCATATTTTGCCTTTTGAGCGTTGTGACCGCTCAGGCGACCGCCGCAAAGAAAGACTCCATCATCGTTACGTTTGGAGATAAAACCCGCCTAATTATTTATGGAGAAGATCGAAAAGAGCTAGAGAAGCTCATGAAGTACGATTTGAATAAGTTACTGAAAGACCTCGGAGCTAGGCTAGATACTATGTCTGGTGACAACAAAATATTTTATGATGATATAGATGCCCGCACTTATTTAAAAGATAGTTCTGGCGTAGACAAAGACAAAAACTACGTGCGAATCAATCTGAAAGGAATTCGGATTAAAGACGGCGAAACGGAGGTAAGTATCACCACCAAAGGAATAGATATTAAGGACGGCGAAGAACGGGTGAGGGTTGGCAAGAAGGATGATACGTACGAAAGTGATTCTACCAATAATGATGACGATAGTATCACGACTATCCATCGGGTTAGAAAGTACAAGAGTCCACGACAAGGATTTAACGTTAGCCTGGGCCTCAATGCTTACGCTAGTAATAGTCCGGTGGGTTACGATACCGAAGCTTATGACCTACGACCTTTTGGCTCACGCTATGTAGCCCTTAGTATGATCAAAAGTGCAACTATCGTTCGGGGTAAAAATGCAGGATTACATGTAGATTTTGGACTGGATGTGGCTTGGAATAACCTGATGTTTGAAGGTAGCAACACCGTTGTAAAAGGCGCTTCCGAATTAGGTTTTTCTCCATTGTTGAATAATGAAGGACGGGCTGTGGATCTACGTAAAAGTAAGCTGACTGTACCGTACGTCAATTTCTCCTTAATGCCTACAATCAGCTTTCCTAAGTCGGCGATTTCACACATCAGCGGTGGTATGTATGCGGGCTATCGATTAGGTGGATACACCAAGACTAAATTAGGTTCAGACGGAAAGAAAGATCATATCAAGGGAGATTACTATCTGAATGATTTCCGGTACGGGGCCGGCTTTGAGCTAGGAATTAAGAATTTTGTGGACTTCTTCGTTCAGTATGATATGAATCCATTATTCCAGGATAATCGCGGACCCAACGTCAAAATGATCAATTTTGGGATAAGATTATAAAACAAAAAAATGGCCCTGAAACGCATTGGGGCCACCTTTTTGTTTTTTTTGATAAATTTTTCAAAAAGAATTTGACAATATTCAAAAAGAGTATAATTTTGTGCCTCCAAAGTAAATCGTAGAGGGGTTTACGGCTGATTTGAAATAATGATTGGGGGTGTACCAGAGTGGCCAAATGGGGCAGACTGTAAATCTGCTGGTTTATACCTTCGGTGGTTCGAATCCATCCGCCCCCACCAATGTCGCGGGAGTAGCTCAGTTGGTAGAGCGATAGCCTTCCAAGCTATAGGTCGCGAGTTCGAACCTCGTCTCCCGCTCACAATTTATAGACGTCAAAGCGGTCACGGAAAATATCCTTTGGAAATTCTTTTCGTTGATCGCTTTTGATATTTTGGAATTAATGCTGTTGTAGCTCAGGGGTAGAGCACTTCCTTGGTAATGAAGAGGTCAGGGGTTCAAATCCCCTCAACAGCTCGAAGAAATAAACATTGCGAGCACTTTCTTGGC
>JBDNFP010000299.1:0-15147 GCA_041689775.1 Spirosomataceae bacterium | reverse complement strand
TGGTGATCCCGCTGGGATTCGAACCCAGGACCCATACATTAAAAGTGTATTGCTCTACCAGCTGAGCTACAGAATCGATTACTAATAAAAAAAAAGAACTTTGGTGATCCCGCTGGGATTCGAACCCAGGACCCATACATTAAAAGTGTATTGCTCTACCAGCTGAGCTACAGAATCGTACAATTTGTTGGAGAGGTGTATTCTTTTTCCTTAATTGCGATGCAAAATTAGAATTCTTAATCATATCATGCAAGCGTCAGTTAACAAATACGTAATATTTTTTGGACTATTAGCCTGTTTTTTGGGTAAAAACGGCCCTGTTTTAGGGCAGTTGTCGGAGCTTAATCTAGCTGATTCTCTGTTTACTATCGGTAAGTACTCAGAGGCACAAAATATTTATGAAAAATATTTTGAAAACATTAAAAAGTACAATCCAAACCTGTTGTTAAAGCTGTCATTTCTTGCTGAAAAATCTAATGACCCCGCCAAATGTCTTTACTACCTTAGTATTCTGACTCAAAAAACCCCAACTATAAAGTTGCTCGAAAAGATGAGTCAGGTGGCTAGCGAGTACAATTTGGAGGGGTATAATTTTAATGATTTCAGTTACTTTCTTGTTTTTTACCGAAGGTATGGCGGTTACATACCTATTTTATTATTAACCCTTGGGCTTTACGTAGTCGTTGTAATGTTTTTGAAGGTAAAAAGTGGCGATTTTATTCAAAGAAGACATAAGTGGGCAGTGGTGATTTATTTGATGGCCCTTTTTGGATTGCTTAACATTCCCAACAATTATCAGACTGGAGTCGTTAAAAAAGAAGAAACTTATGTCCGTTCTTTTCCTTCTTCGGCATCTCCGGTGGTACAGAAAATCAAAAAAGGCAATAAATTGACGATTATCGGCAACCGTGACGAGTGGAACAGGGTGATATGGAACGGAGAAATAGTATTTGTACGCAAAGATGATTTATGGATTATTTGAAAAGTGACAGTTTATAAATCGTTTATTTAAAACCGTTTGCAAAAAGTTTTGTTATAATTTTAAAACAACAACCCGAGTATTCACGGTTATAAAACTGATTTAGCGTATCTTTCGGTATCATTACCAAACAAATAAAAATTATGAAAAAGACGATTAAGCAATTTGCGATCTTGTTAATGAGTGCTACTTTAATGGGGACTATGGTTTCTTGTGAAGAGACAGGACCCGACCAAAATGATATAGTAAAGTTTGAAGCCACCATTAATAGCAACAACACTATCCCTAGAACAACCTCATCGGCGCAGGGGGCAGCCGCTCTCGAATACAACAAAAGAACCAAGACGTTGACCTACAACGTTACTTATCAGGGATTAACCCCTACCGTTGGGCACATCCATTCGGCACAGCCGGCCTGGGAAACAGGTCCGGTCCGTGTTCCATTTGCGAACGTAGCTACTTCACCGATTACTGGTTCAAAAGTATTGTCACAGGATGAAGAAAACCTTTTGATGTTCGGCAATATGTACATCAACCTTCATTCGGCTACTTATCCTGCGGGAGAAATTCGTGGGCAGGTGATGCTGGTGAAATATTGATAGGAACAAACCTCAAAAACGGGAGCCAGGAGTAGGTTCCCGTTTTTTACTTGATGAGTGTAATAACTCCCTTAAAGAATCGCTTTAAGAATTTTATTTGATAGAAGTAGTTTCCTTGTGGACTGTCGGATGGACACCAATTTGCATTTTTATCGGTAGTTCGATAAACCATAGTTCCCCATCGATTGTAAATCAATAACTCTTCAAATTGGTCAAAGCAGTTATCGGGTGGCAAGGTACTCAGGGAAAAACAGTCGTTCTTTCCATCCTGATTTGGGGTAACCACATTAGGAATTGATAGGGCCACATCCGAAGAAATATCTTTGATGAGCAGAAATACTGTTGCGGTATCTCGGGCGGCGTCACAGCTCTTGTCTTCGGTTATAAAATCCAGAGTGAATAGCTTTTCTGACTTTCCTTCCAAGATAGAACAGTCAGGTGTCCAGTTGAAAGGGCTGTTAATTTCCCGTGTTCCGATTTTGTTTAAGAAGTCCATTTTGGCCGCACCGAGATCAAACCCTCTTCCGATACCAAATAGGGAAATTTGGGCAGTATCAATATCACGGGCAAATACATCAAAAGAAAAAGTAAGGTTTTCTGCTGAATTTAAAATGATTGATAAAGTATCTCCCGGCAGAGTAGTACTCACGTAAGGAATATTGTTTTGGGTAGGCGAGATAATAAAATAAACGGTGGTAAACTCGGAAAGGCTATTAAAACCGCATCTTAGATCGGTGACGATAAAATCTACCGCCACCGTGTCATGAAGAGTCAAATTACAGGGTGGTTTCCAAAGAAATTTTTGTTTTACTTTCCCGACACCACCAATCTCTGGAAAATCAAACCCAAACTCACTTAGGTTAAACCCACGTCCACGAGCGCTTAACCGAATACTATCTGGGTCAATATCCTCCCCAAAAACATTAAACTGCACAGTTTTCTCAGGTATAGTTTCAATATAGGGGCTTGCCAGTGAGGTTATTACGTTTGGTGGACTGTTATCAGCCCCTTCCCTATAAATATATACGTTGATAGTATCAGTTAATGGTACCGGACAGCTCTCATCTTCGGCGATTAGTTCTAATTGTATCGGTCGGTTATTGTTTGTAACGAAGCACTCTTCCAGGCAAATCTCGAAAGAAAGGGTATCGTTGGTTTTCTGGGTTCTAAATTCAGCAGGTAGCAAAGTGAAATTTTGGCGATTGCTGTTAATGGCTCGCCCGGAAATCTTAATTAATTGATTGAAGTTCGGATCCGTGATCTTAATGGTAAAACAGGTTGGGTCGTTTTTGCCAATCCGGATAGTTTCATTGTTCCTGAACGCTACCTTAGCCTTTGATTCCATCACAAGTATTTTTGGCGGAAGAATTTCAAAACAGTCCACAACTTTTATTTGGAAGTCCCGAGAAACGGATCCAATCTTGACACCTTTACGGTATTCACTTACCACTATTGAAAAAACGTAAAGCCCTATTTTGCTGGCAGTAAAAGACATCCGGCCCGTCCTCGGGTTCACGATAGGTGGTTTTGGCCCAGGTATAACATTATTTAACGACAAGCCATCCACCCAGGTCACTACCGGATAATTACTCGAACCCAGAGCCTGAGGGTTGGGTACATTTCGGTTGCTAAAACCTGTAACCGGTGTTGTAAGGGTATACACCAAGCTATCTCCGTCTGCGTCGGTTGCTTTAAAGTCAATGAAGAAGTTTGCGTTTAAACAGGCATAGTCGCCTTTTATTTCATCGAAAACAGGGGAGGAGTTAACGACAATTTTATTTTCTTGGTACAGTGGAGGGAAGAATATCAAGAATAAACTGCCTACATCACCAGGGTTCTTAATGTTATCAATAACAGTATTTCGACAGCAACGATCCCAGACTATATAATAACCTTGTGGGTCATCAAACTCAGCGGGTACCATCTGAATATCTGCCGCGTAAGAAATTAATAATGTCCTTAAAGTGGAATTTCCACACAGCGGGTTGGCGTAGGATATGTTTTTTCGCCCTATTTTTGGCACTTGAATACTGGCCATCCTGACATTATCCGATTTTCGGAAGATAAACAAGTTAACTATTTGATCTTCCGCTTGGGGCAATCCATTGATTTCGTCAAAATAGAGGTTAAGTCCAACGCGGTGGGTGGCCGGGCCGTTTGGTAGCTTGATGAAAACTAATTCTCCGCCCACGATATGGGAGGAAAATACATTTGAAAAGCTAAAAATCAATACATTTAAAAGTAAAAATCGCCTCATACGTATCCCATTGATATTTCACTAAATTTCGTTAATTCACAATAAATTATTGTATGCCAAACCATAAAAAATACAAAAAAATTACAATTACTGATTTTGCAGCAGAAGGTAAGTGCATTTATAAGTCGGATGAGGGGGTGGTCTTTATTCAGGGGAATGTTGCTCCCGGCGATGTGGTAGATATTGAGATCGTTAACAAACGCAAGAAATTCAGAGAGGCTGTTGTTACAGAATTTCATTCCTATTCCGATTTGCGAACTACGCCTTACTGTAAACACTTTGATGTGTGTGGCGGATGTCGGTGGCAACATATAAACTACGAAGAACAGCTTAGGTTTAAATCACAACAGGTTAAGGACCACCTACAAAGGATTGGTAAACTCTCAGATGTTGAGTTTCTGGATATTCAAGGAACTGATAATCAGCAATTTTATAGGAATAAGCTTGAATTCACTTTCTCTAATAATCAGTGGTTGACGAAGGAAGAAGTCCAGTCTGGGCAACAAATCAACGGGGATGCCCTGGGCTTCCACGTTCCGAAGCGATTTGATAAAATATTCCACGTAGAAAAATGCCATTTACAACCTGATCCTTCCAATCAGATACGGTTAGGTTTGCATCAGTATTCAGAGTCGAAAAAGTATGTTTACTACGATGTGAAGCAGAATATAGGGATGATGAGGAATGTTATTATTCGAACTTCTACTAGTGGGGATGTTATGGTTATTGTTCAATTCGCTGAACCAAATATGGAGATAGTTAATGACGTTTTAAATCACCTTAAAAATGAATTCCTAGCGATTACTTCTCTGAATTATATCATTAATCAAAAGGGAAATGACTCCTACCAAGATCAGGAGGTTATTCACTTTTCGGGTGAAAGGTATATTCGTGAAACTATGGAAGACCTGACATTTATGGTAGGTCCTAAGTCTTTTTACCAAACTAACTCCGATCAGGCTTTCGTGCTGTACTCCATTGCCCGCGATTTCGCTGGTCTAACAGGTACCGAAGTAGTCTATGATTTATATACCGGAACCGGTACGATTGCCAATTTTGTAGCAAGAAACGCAAAGAAGGTAATTGGCGTAGAATACATCGAAGAAGCGGTAGTGGACGCCCGAAAAAATTCAGCCCTCAATGGTATTATGAATACGGAGTTTTTTGCGGGAGATATGAAGAAGGTCTTGAATGTGAAATTCCTGACTAAATACGGCAGACCGGACGTGATTATTACCGACCCGCCACGGGCTGGTATGGATCCGGCGGTTGTGGCTACTATTATAGGTGCAGCACCGAAGAAAATTGTTTACGTGAGTTGTAACTCGGCTACGCAGGCTCGTGATATGGAGTTGCTATCGGGCAAATACAAAGTAGTTAAATCTCAGGCGGTGGATATGTTTCCTAATACCCACCACGTTGAAAATGTCGCTTTACTCGTACTGAAAGAAGATTAGTAGTTATTTAAAAAGGAGGTTCCTCGCCCGGACCTTTATAATCAAAGTTTGAAAGATCGTTGGCCTTACTTTTGAAAATGGCTCCACTAGCGGGGCTATTTTCAAAAGAGGTAATTGGATTAGTACCCGTGGGAGGCAAGGGTCGGTCGACAGCCATTGGAGCTGGCGCGTAGTAAGCGTCAAGGTCAGAGAATTTGGTATATTTACCAATAAACCGTAGTTGTACGGTATCCAGAGAACCTCCCCGGTTCTTTGCCACAATTATTTCCCCAATACCTGCCACCGAGTTCCCACTTTCATCCTGAGTTATTCCGTAATATTCCGGACGATACAGGAAAAGTACCATGTCGGCATCTTGCTCAATGGAACCAGACTCTTGAAGGTCACAAAGCTGAGGTCGCTTTTGTCCACCACTGGTTTCTTCCGCCCGACTCAACTGAGATAATGCGATAACCGGTACGTCTAATTCTTTGGCCAGATTTTTTAGCGCACGAGAAATAGAGGCAATTTCTTGCTCACGGTTTCCGCCTCCTCTTCCTCCGGTATCGCCCGTCATCAACTGTAAATAATCGATCACGATCATCTGAATATCGTGCTGAGCCTTCAAACGGCGGCATTTTGCTCTCAATTCAAGAATAGAGAGAGCGGGGGTGTCATCAATGAATATTGGTGCATTAGTTAGCCGGCTAATACGGTGGTGTATCTGCGCCCATTCGTGAGGAGCCAGATTTCCCTTGCGAATTTTCTCGCTGTCTATTTCCGCTTCGGCGGATATCAAACGGTTTACCAGCTGAACGGAACCCATTTCCAAAGAAAATATGGCAACTGGCATGTTGAATTCAACAGCTGCGTTTCTGAGTGAAGAAACAACGAATGCCGTTTTTCCCATACCAGGTCGTGCTGCCAGGATAATTAATTCCGTTTTTTGCCAGCCAGAAGTAAGTCGATCCAGGCTACTAAACCCGGAAGGTACTCCTGTTAAACCGTCCTGATTATTTTTTTTCTGATCAAGTTCATCCAATGCCTGACGCATCAAGGCTCCCATGTCGGCATAGTTTTTCTTGATGTTTGATTCTGAAATCTGGAAGAGAGCTTGTTCCGTCTTATCGAGAAGTTTGAATACATCTGTGGTGTCTTCAAAAGCTTCCTTTTGGATTTCAGAGGAAATGGTAATCAACTCTCTTTTTATGGCAGCCTGTGTAATAATCCGGGCGTGGTACTCTATGTTCGCGGCCGAATTAACCTTGGAGGTTAGCTCGGTGATGTAGGCGGCGCCGCCAATGATTTCCAGCTCGCCGGTACTTCTAAGCTTAGAAGATACTGTAAGCAAATCAATCGGTTCGGAATTAACAAAGAGATTAACGATGGCACTGTAAATCCGTTGATGTGCTTCTTTGTAAAAGCTTTCAGGCTTTAAAATGTCAGCCACCGCAGAGAGAGCGTCTTTCTCAATCATCAAAGCACCAAGAACTGCTTCCTCCATATCAATTGCTTGGGGAGGAAGCTTGCCCATACCGGTGGTGTCAGACCCCAACCATCGATTGGCACCGGGAGTCCGGGCATTGGATTGCTGACGC
This sequence comes from Spirosomataceae bacterium, assembly GCA_041689775.1. Lineage (GTDB taxonomy): Bacteria > Bacteroidota > Bacteroidia > Cytophagales > Spirosomataceae > JBDNFP01. Next base: position 8,278 of record JBDNFP010000299.1, on the reverse strand, counting down.
GCGCCGGGTTTCTTAAGGAAATTAAATGTCTTTTCGTTATCCATAATATGTTCACAATATTACTAATTGCTAAGCACTAAGGAAAGGGACAAAGCAAACTATTTTTTAGGTAAGAGAGTCGATTTGTTGATAATGAGAGGGTTGAACTCTGTACCTATATTTAACGTTGTTAAGTTTTATCATTATTACTTGAAAAGGCGTTAATGCTTCTAGAGAAGTCATCTTTTATCACTAGTTTTTATCTTTGAAACTTTCTATTGTTAACTAATAATCATTTGGTAGAAAAAGTAATTACACTCGAAGACGTATCACTCGTTGACTTCTTGGGAGTCCATAACTCTAATATCAGGGAAGTAGCAGCAGCATTCCCGGAAAGCAAAATCCTTTCGCGTGGAAATGAAATTAGAATACAGGGGACTGCTAACGAAATCGTAAAAATCACGGATTTATTGGATTCCCTGCTGATTCATTATCAAAAGTATGGGCGGGTTACCAACGATAATGTCATTCGGTACCTTAACGGGTACCTGAAAACGGCAAATCAACCTACGGGCCCGGTAGAAGATGATGACGTCATTATTTATGGCAATAAAGGTATTGTTGTAAAAGCGAAGACACCTAATCAGAAGAAACTGATCGAAGCTGCGGGCAAGTATGATCTTGTTTTTGCGGTAGGGCCCGCTGGTACTGGAAAAACCTACACCGCAGTGGCAATAGCCGTGCGTGCTCTTAAAAATAAGGAGGTAAAAAAGATCATTATTACTCGCCCGGCGGTGGAGGCCGGGGAGAACCTTGGTTTTTTACCCGGGGATCTAAAAGAAAAAATAGATCCTTATTTACGTCCGATCTATGATGCTTTGGACGACATGATCCCGCCTGAAAAGCTTAAATACTACGTTGATAACCGGATTGTTGAAATAGCGCCACTAGCCTACATGCGGGGGCGTACCCTAAGCAATGCCTTTATTTTGCTTGATGAGGCTCAAAATACTACCCCTATGCAGATGAAGATGTTCCTGACGCGCATGGGCCCCACATCCAGGGCAATCATTACTGGGGATAAAACCCAGGTAGATTTGCCCAAAAACCACAAATCAGGTTTGATTGACTCTCTGACAATTTTAAAGGGTATCAAAGGTATTTCTTTTGTTGAGTTAGATGGCTCTGACGTAGTTCGCCACCGATTGGTGAAAGATATTTTGGCTGCTTATGAAACACATGAAAAGTAGGAGTAGGGCATTTGCCCTACTTTTTTTCTTTTTTGGGTGTACTCACGTAGGTGCTCAGGTTTCTGATTTAGATCTTCAACGATGTGGGAGCTACGAAAAGGATGTTTTGATGGGTACCCAAAGTCCTGAGTGGCGAGTAAAACGCTTCCGTCTGGACTCCATGGTGAACGAATACCTGGCGAAACAAAAAAATACGCGAACTACCGAAAATGAAGTTATTCGTATTCCGGTGGTGGTTCATGTAGTGCATGATCAGGCAGAAACCTCAATTGGTGGGCTAAATAACCCTAATATTTCAGATGCGCAGATACAATCACAAATTGAAGTTCTGAATGAAGACTACCGTCGCCAAAGCAATACTCGGGGTTCTAATAATAATCCAGTGGGAGCCGATAGCTTTATCGAATTTTATTTAGCCGAATTCGATCCTGATGGTAGACCTACGACTGGCATAACACGAAATAGGTACCTGACAAAGACCAGCTTTAACCCATTCTCGGATGACTTATTGCTGTCGAACATCGTGTATTGGCCGGCCGAAAAATACCTGAATATATGGACTTGCCGGCTCACTAATAACTATTTGGGTATTGCGCAGTTTCCGGCGGTAAATGGTATTAACGGATTGAGTGTAGATTCGCAGCCAAATGAAAAAACCGACGGGGTTATAATCGACTTTCGATACCTCGGTCGTAACACGGGGGCAATCACGAGTCGGATTTATAATCTCGGGCGAACTACTACGCACGAAGTTGCGCATTGGCTGGGCCTGATTCATACCTGGGGAGATGCCTTCTGTGGTGAAGACTTTTGTGGGGATACTCCACCGACCGAGGAGCCTAACCGTACAACCGTTTGCGAACCCAAGTTTTCCACTTGTAATGGGGTGAGGACCCGGAACATGATCGAGAACTATCTGGATTATTCTCCTGATTCCTGCATGAATGTTTTTACCAGAGATCAGGTATCGCGTATGCGAGCTGTGCTGGAATTAAGTCCACGAAGAGCACAATTGGTTGAGTATTCTAAGAATGGGCGACTCGATCCAGCCGATCGTTTGACCGTTGACCTCTATCCTAATCCGGCCACTACTGACTTCAAGTTAGACGTTCGTTTTAAAGAATTCGAAGATCTCGATATATCAATCTACGACCTCAATGGAAGGGAATTCCTAAGAAGTAACTACAAACAGGTTTGGAGTAGACGTTTGGTCGTTGATGTTAGCGTAATCCCCGCCGGCCTTTATGTATTAAAGGTATCTACCACCAAAGAATCGACAACAAAGAGGTTTGTAGTAAACTAAGTAAACATGAAAGCACTACCACCATTTGTCAGGATGTTAGTTCCCTTGGTGGCAGGTGTTCTTATATATAGCATATTCTATGACAAGCATTGGATTACCACCCAAAGCTTGTCATTTTTTCTGCCGGTATCGATCCCGTTAGGAATTGTTGGTTTATGGCTTAGTGAGAACAAGCCAATGGTACGGCCACTGCTGGTAATGGGACTGCTCTTTTCTTTGGGAGTCTTGGTAGCCAATATCCAAAAGCTGCAATTTGAGAAAGAGGTCGTTCAGGTTGCTTCCGAAGAGTACGATTCCTTCCTCATTAAAATATCATCCCTGGGTGAAAAGAGGAAAAAGTCGGTCCGTTATGAAGGTTTAGTAGTTTCATTACGTGCCACCACCGGTTGGAAAAAGGTGGACAGCCGAATACTGTTGTCAATATCAACCACTGACACTACCAAGCTCACCCCCGGCGCAATAATTCTTGGAAAGGGACAATTATTAAAGCGCCCTAAAAAAACCCTCAACCCCGAAGAATTTGATTATTCGCTTTATCTGGAAAGAAAAGGTATTGCTTGGATTACCTTTTTACCCGAGGGTACCTATAAAGCATACCCTGCCAAAGAAAACTTTTTCGTAACAAACCTGCCATCTCACATTGTTGAGGAAGTTGAAACCATTTTTAAACAGTATCTGACCAATCCTAAAACCTTTGGGCTGGTCAAATCAATGCTTTTAGGTAGGCGCGATGACCTTGGACCCGACTTGTTGAATTCGTACGTAGTATCCGGAACGGTGCATGTTTTATCGGTATCTGGCCTCCACGTTGGTATTTTATTTGTGATGTTAGCAAAACTTCTGGGTGGGTTAAAACGTAGGAAGTGGGGAGCTGTATTGTATGGACCGGTGGTTGTGGTGGTACTTGTCACCTATGCTTTAATCACAGGATTATCGCCATCGGTTATCCGAGCTACTCTCATGTGCATTATTTGGGTCGTGGCAGAGCTTGTAAACCGAAAACATAATAGCATCAATACATTAGCTATTTCAGCCTTTCTAATTCTTTTAATTGACCCATTTGCAATCTATTCCGTTGGCTTTCAGCTTTCCTACGCTGCGGTTGTGGGGATCTTATTGTTTTACCCTTTATTTAAGGACTCGTATACAGGAAGTAACATTACTCTTAAATGGATTTGGCAGGTTTCTCTGGTTGGTTTTGCCGCCCAACTGTTCACATTTCCAATAAGTATTTACTATTTCCATCAGTTTCCTGTCTACTTCTGGCTGGTTAATCCCTTGGTGATTTTTCTCGCCTCCGGACTTATTTACAGTGCATTAGGCTTATTACTGGTTAGCTTGCTTCCTTTTACTGTTTTGACTGAATTACTTTCGGTTGTTGTGAATGCGGTGGCCTATCTCACAAATTCGATCGTGGAAGTGCCCCAAATGCTTCCTAACTTTTTAATTCAATCACTATATCTCGATCGGTTAGAAGTAGTATTACTGCTTGGCTTACTACTCTTGTTTTTTCAAATGCTAGCCCGAAAGGAATATACCTATTTAAAATGGCTGGGGGGTGGGATACTATTATTCTCCTCTTATTCAATTGGTACTTCGGTTGCTGCATCTTTAAACCCTCAATTACTATTTCATGCCGTTGCCCGCCATACCGTAATAACGTATGTAGATGGTAATCAGGCCTATGTCTTTTGCAATAATTCATTTCGGTATGATACCCTTTCGTATGATTACTCAATAAAAAACTACTTGGTTTCGCGCGGAGTAAAGAACGTACAATTTGTGGAATTGAAGGAAAATCGAATTAATATACCAGAATTATTGAGCATCAAGGAGAAATCTTTGGGTTTTGACGTTTCTATTCTAGATGCTAAACCGCCATGGGTAATTATTAGGGGTAAGAAGTTCCCGAAAATACTAAATAAAGAAATCCAAAAGGGAGTGGTATACCTTTTGAGCCCTGAATTAGGCTATAAAACTAGGGAGCAATGGAAAATTATCGTTACCCAACAGAATGGTCAATATTACAGTCCTGTGGAACAAGGAGCCCTAATGCTTTGAATAGAAATCAGTGGAATATATTCTCCGGAGGGAGAAACTTTTTAATCAAATAGGAGTTGTATAATGTATATGGAAAAGATTGAAAAAATCCAAAAAGCATACAAAGAGTATGTTCTGGAAAATGGTTCCCAACCTGCTTCGGTTTACGTTTTTGCTAAAAAACTTAAAATGCAGGAGTCAGAATTCTACGAATACTACAATAATTTTGAATCAATAGAGTCGGAGGCTTGGGTGGAGTATCTTAAGGAAGCCTTGCTTTCGATTGAAGGAGAAGAAGTCTATTCCCAATATTCGGTTCGGGAGAAGCTACTGGCCTTTTACTACACTTGGGTAGAAATCCTGAAGAAAGACCGTAGTTATGTTGTTTACAGCTACAAACAACTCAAACAACCCGTAATTCGTAATACGGGACCTCTCCAATCGTTCAAAAATGGTTTTTTCAATTTTGCGACCGAATTGGTACTAGAAGGTAGGGAAAGTAAGGAAGTTATCATTCGTCCGGTTGTTTCTGATCGGTACGTTGATGGCCTGTGGGCTCAGGCTCTCTACATTCTCGATTTCTGGATCAAAGACACGAGCCGTGGATTTGAAAGTACTGATACTGCTATTGAGAAAATGGTGAATACCTCATTCGATTTGATGGGGAAATCGGTAATGGATTCCGTTTTAGACCTCGCCAAGTTTATGTATCAAAATAAAAGGTCATGAAAGAGCAACAATCCATACCTACCTCTAAGGTAGCAAGAGCCACTCAGTTTGTAAAAACAGGGGTTAAAATTGGAGGCAATTACTTGAAATATAATGTAAAGAAAATGGTAGATCCGGCTCTAACGAAAGATGAGCTTCACTTGGATAACGCTACCGACATATATGATTCATTGAGTCAGCTGAAGGGGTCTGCCCTGAAGGTAGCTCAAATGCTGAGCATGGATCGTAATATGTTGCCCCGTGCTTACACCGACCGTTTCCAGATGTCTCAATACTCTGCGCCTCCATTGTCAGGGCCTTTGGTTGTAAAGACATTCAAAACTTATTTTGGTAAATCACCACAGGAATTGTTTGACACCTTTGACATCACGGCCATGAATGCTGCTTCGATCGGACAGGTACATCATGCATCAAAGGATGGCAAAAAACTGGCTGTGAAAATTCAGTATCCCGGCGTTGCGAATAGCATAAGTTCTGATTTGAAAATGGTGAAGCCTATGGCTGTTCGCCTTTTTAACTTAAACCAACAGGATATCGAGCGGTACATGGGAGAGGTTGAATCCAAGTTGTTGGAGGAGACAGATTACGAATTAGAATTGAAACGTAGTGTTGAAATATCCGAAGCCTGCGCCCATATTCCTAACCTGATATTTCCCAAATACTACCCTGAGCTTTCGGCAAGTCGGATTTTGACCATGGATTGGTTGTCGGGTGCCCACATGAAAGATTTCTTGCTGACGAACCCTTCTCAGGAGGTGAGAAATATGATTGGACAAGCACTTTGGGATTTTTATGATTTTCAGGTACACCAGTTGAGGCAAGTACATGCTGATCCTCACCCGGGAAATTTTTTAATGCGGTCTGATGGGACCATGGGAGTTATTGATTTTGGATGTGTGAAAGTTATCCCTGAATTTTTCTACGATAATTACTTTGCTCTCATTAATCCCGATACAGTTGAAGATCAAGAAAGGACCGATAATATTTTCTACAATCTGGAATTTCTGGTAGAAAGCGACACTGATAAGGAAAAGAAAATGTTCACCAACCTTTTCAGGACGATGATCGATTTATTAGGACGTCCATTTGCGGTAGATGAGTTTGATTTTGGCGATGAGTCCTACTTCGACTCGGTTTATGCCTTTGCGGATGAACTTGCGAAAGTTGAGGAGTTGAAAAATTCTAAGGTAGCACGTGGCTCGCAACATGGCTTGTACGTAAACCGTACATACTTTGGTTTGTATTCCATATTAAACGAATTGAAAGCGAAGGTAACCACTAACAAACCTGAGTGGCTCATCAGCAAGAGAAATAAACAAGTAGCATAGGTAGTTAACTATTGGCGAAGATTCTGGTAATCTCCGTTTTAATTCGTTCATTCCATTGCCTTTGTAGGTCAGTATTTAATCCATGTCGAGTCTGACCGTCATATTTTTTCTGCTCCTCGTGCATTTCACGAAAAGATTCAATGAACTGATACTGGATCTGACTATCGTAATCATCGATGGTCAGATCCAGTATCTTTAGGTTTTCTATAAACCGTTCGGCCATGATTCTCGAAATATCAAAGTGGGTTTGTTCATGGGCCAAGGTATAGTCATTACGAGCTTCCGGCCGCCCCCAAGACATGCTTTTGACGAGGAAAACTTTGAGAGTGAGGATAGCCTGTAAATGATTGCCTACCATCTTGGTCGAGCCTTCATAGGACATACTCGTAAAAACAGCGGCGGCGTATTTGCTACCCGGACGAGTATGACTTCCTTGAAAATCATTCCAGTTGAGCTCTCTGGTTGGGGTATAAAAAACAGTATCTTTTTTTTCAATGACAGGATATTCCTCGAACACCAGTTTTACTCCCCGGGCGAGTAGAGGGTTATTGAATTCATTTTTGCCATACCACTGGTCAAAATGCCTGATAGATCCATCAAGAAGTTTGCGTAGTAGAGCCTCGTGGTCAAAGGCTGTTTCGGGCCGGGTGTACGTACTGGAAGTTTGATAACCCGTGAGTAGGAGGAGAGTTAACGATCTTCTCCATTTAAAAGAAATATTCACCTTTATTTCACCAGTTACTTTATTTGGTGCGATTCGTTTTTCAGTTACGGATACCTCTTCTAAATATATTTCTAGCGGTAGGCAGTCTTCATTCCTTTTCCCGAAAGAGGATTTCCAGTGGCTATATAGCTCTCGCGATAAAGGTGAGTTTGTTTGAAGCGACCGGGGTTGACCAAAAACAATAATTTCACCTAACTGATTAGATTTAAGGTTTCGGCTGTCAATAACATCAAGAATAAAATAGGACTGGGCATTCGCTAACGGTAATTTTACTGGCAAAAAACTGATGGATTCAGTACTTGTTTGTGCCTGAGCAGAAGGTCGGTACACAGTAAGGCAAAACAAGACAAATACGGTGTGGTAATACCAAAAGCTCCCGATTGTTAGATTGATAAAGAACCTTTGTCTAATTTGCATGGTCAATACAAAATATTATGAGTGAATCAATGACCCACCCCAAGCCAGATTTTGATGATATCTACATGGAGCTGGCCAAAAATCTGGCCAAAAAGTCCCATTGTATCAAGGCTCAGGTAGGAGCTGTTCTCGCAAAAGATACCAGAATAATATCCATTGGCTATAATGGTCCTCCCTCAGGAACACATAATTGTGATACTGAGTTTCCAGAAACAGGTTGCCCGCGCGATTCCAAAGGAAGCTGTTCATTAGCCCTGCATGCCGAGCAAAATGCTATTCTTTATGCCGTTAAAAATGGGTCTGATATCGAAGGCACTACTTTATATGTAACGCTGGCGCCGTGTATTTCATGTGCTCGCGTCATATACACGATGAAAATCAGCAAAGTTATTTTCCTCGACTCCTACGCGGCCTATAAAGGAATTGGAGTAGAGGAAGGGGCAGAATTTCTTAAAAAATTCGGGGTAGAGGTAGTTCAGTACGGAACTAGTGAAAGCGGACTCGTTCT
>JBDNFP010000298.1:0-5863 GCA_041689775.1 Spirosomataceae bacterium | reverse complement strand
CTTGCGGCGGCGGAGGACTTGGATGATTTTTTTAATAACTTGCCAACTTGCGGCGGGGAGGTCTGAACTGTATGTTTTGATTCGCATTCATCAATATAGCCAGCCTTCCCGCTTTTTCAAATTAACTCAAACAGCTTCTAAAAGAATTTTACGACTTAGTTCTTGATAGCACTTTGCCGACAACCTTAAACAAAAGTCGTGTGAATATCTCAGTTAAAGTCAATAGTCCATTTTCAGAAAATTCCAATATTGACATTAGACTTTCACTATACGATATATCAGGAAACTACAAAGGCGATATTCAAGTATTCAATAATTTGAGTTTAAAAAGTGGCTCAAATACAATTACTTTTTCTAAGACCTCTTTAACATCACCTGTTGGTTCATATTTACTTCAATTAAGCTACAAAGTTCCGAATAGTAGCACATGGTTATCTTTTCCTGTTTGGTCAACTTATACCAACCCTTCAAAAGTTACTATTAAGTAAACATTGTTATTAGTTAGGACAGACAAAATGTTTGTCCTAACTTGTAGTCTTACCTCCATAAAATAATCTTCGCTTAACATAATATTTATGAAAAATAGGCGGACGGAAGTAATTGAGCAGTAGCAATCTAATCAACATTTTCACCAGCGGACAGAATACTATGAGGTAGTTGGAAGTAACTCAACTTTGGAACAAAACCCAGTATCAATTACGGGCGGACGGGTTCCAAACTCTCCATCTTCATAAATACTTGTCTACGTTCCATTATCACTTGCGGTCGTCATTGGTCGACATAACGATACCAAGCGGCCCCGGCAAGTGTCCACACCATTGATGGTATTGTTATCTAGTCACTTCTTGGTAAGCGAGAACTCACTTTGCACTTTTAACCACACGTCATGAACTACGGGTCGAGGGTAGCATAACCCTCCCGAAAGATACCAGGCAGAGAATTCAAGAATGTTCCCCCAACTACCGCCAACCCTCCCCATACTTATGACGTCACCCGCTAGTCCGCAGCATACGCGACCACTCGAAACCCTCACGGTAGTGCGCTCACTACCCACCGAAGCATTACGGCTCCCCTTTGCCGCAGACCGACGCTGGGTTCCATACCAATCTATTGTAGTGTGCAAAAGCGAAGGCAATTATACCCGCCTTTATTTCCGCAGTGGCACTACCCTGCTCTATTCCCGTACACTTGGGTACATTCTCACACTTTTACCGGGAGATACTTTCACCCGTATTCACCGCAGCCACGCGGTGAACCGATCCTACATCAAAGTTACTACCGAAAGTAAGGTGGTACTAAACAATGGTTCGGCGTGGACCTTTGCCGTCTGCCTTCGCCTTACTGAATGCTTCGGCCAGTTCTAGAAGTGATACCGTACCCGAACCATCGTCGTCGGCTCCGTTGTTGATTTGTCCGTCAGGCGAAATCCCGATGTGATCCAAGTGCGCCGAGATCACGATAACCTCAGCTTTCTTGTCAGTACCTTCCAAAAATCCAGCTACGTTTTCGGTATCGATAGTTTCGCTGATACGCTCCACTTTCAAAGCCAGCTCTCCGGAAGGAGATTTCGAAGCGGGCTTCCCTTTCTTTGTGATTTCTTTCTGCAAGTCCGCTAACTTTTTGATACTGATATCTAGCAAATCGGCACCCATTTCTGCCGACACCGAGAAGGCCGCACTATTGCTCAGCGATTCTTCAATCGGCTTCATGCTCATACGGCTCAACCGGCGCGACATCACCGCCCGCCGCTTTATAAGCTCGTCAAACTCACTTCCATCTTTATCAGAAATGATGAATACATACTTGGCTCCCTTGGCCATGGCCGTAGCCACTTTTTTCTGCCACGACTGCGGCCCAGTCCAACTAGACGTTTGATCGTTTCCGTTCACCAAGTACTTTCCATTAGAACCCTTAGGCTCGCCTTCCATAATTACCACCGCTTTGTTTTTGACATCAAGCTTTTGGTAATCATTGTACAGGTTTGTCTCAATACCATAGCCCGCAAAAACGGTAGGTATGGCTACTTCGCCTTCGGTAGTCAACAGGCCATTGAGGTAAAAATCCTCATTGAACTTGAACGTTTTCCCTTCGGCTTTTACGTACACCTCACCCCAGTTTTTCTGGTAGAGATTGTATTTCTGAAAGTATGACTTGGATCCGTCGGCAGCGGTAGCTATCGGCATAAGCCCGTACATCTTGAAGTGCTTTGCTACGTAGTCGGCGGCTTTTTTCTGACCGGGAGAACCCGTATCACGGCCTTCTAGGCTATCCGAAGCAATGATAACGAGGTGTTTTTTTAACTCGGCGGGAGTAATCGTTTTGGCATATTGCGTAGCCACATCCTGCGCCTGAACGAGGGTGGTAGCCATCAAAAATAGGCCACCAAGTAAGTTTTTGTTCATTGAAGAAAAGGTATTGTTTAGACTCGTATACAACGATATATCGTTCGTTTGTATGACAAATAACGCAAATCTGCGGGGGATTGTGAAATGTAGGGGGAAGTGGGTGATTATATACAGGCAGTCGTAGTATGCCTACGCATGGAGCTTGCTTCTATATCTACATACATTAGAAACAGAAGCAAGCCTATAATTTCGATCACATGCCACTACCCTACCGGGTATATTTCCTACTAGAATACCGACATCACCGGTGATCTAATTATTTAGTTGTAGAGTCCCATTATTTGTTATCTGTACGCTTCCTCCATTTCCTATCACGGTTCGGGCGTTAGCTGTTATCCCATTTATGGTAATAATGTGGGAGGTATTGACCGAGACAATACTACTGGGTTGAGGAATACATCCACAAGACCACGTACTAGTGATATTCCAAGCTCCAGAAGCTATACTTTGAATGGTAACTGTAGGGATAATAGGTGTTTTAGTGCTGCTTTTTGAGACCACTACGTTACCGCTATTCCGTAGGTAGGCCGTATTGCTCAATGATGTTTCTGATTTAAGCAAAATATCATCAACGTACCATCCAGCACTTGAAAGCGAATTGTCGTCTGCCATCAAAAACCGCAGTTTTATTGCTTGGTTTTTGTAGGAGTTAAGATCCACTACGGTTTTAATAAAATTAACGCTATTGCCTGAAAATGCCTGTCTACCACCTATATAGCTACCCCAATCGTTACTTATTAACCTGTTATACCCATTTTGGGCAATTTTACCACCGAGGTCAATCCAGTTTGTGCCGCCATCCGTTGAAATCTCTATTACAGCCCCATCATACGTGTTTTCTAAGTTATAATCATGCCAGAATGAAAATTCGGTTTCTGCGTTCGGCAGACTGTAGCTGGGCGAAGTAAGAGCAGTGGCAGCATTACTTCCAAGAGATTGCATAAACCAGCTTGAGCTTGGGCTGTTGGATTTTGTGGTAGAGGTTGTCCAGGTGCGGGTATTTACCAAAGAACTTGACGTCCAGGTACCCAAAGTATTACCATCGGAAGTAAAGTGAGTAATCGAACTTCCAAGAACGGATATAGGAGAAAGGGTATTCGTAACTCTCAATGTAAAGGTGGTACTTTGACCGACACTAAGACTAATTGGGCCAAACGAAACTACTCGTGATGCGGCATTGTAAGTTCCACCGCTAACGTAGGTTGAACCGACCGCCAAGGTGTCAACAACGTTATAGTTACTGAAGGGTTGGCATTCGCAGTCTACTTTGAGGGTATAGGTAATTTGTTGGCCCGTGGTGACATCAGCAGTATTGGCGGTTTTGGTTATCCTAGAAATAGGGGCGTCGAAGCTTACTGTTTGATCAGTGATGCTGCTAGTAGTTCCTTGTAAAGCGTCTACGCCCACCCCGCGACGGGCAAAGGCGCGCCAAATGGCACAACTGTGCCGCCCACCGTATAGCAAAGTATCAGCTTTTAGTATGGCGTTACGGCCATCAACGAAGCCTGGCGAACAAGGTTGTAGTTTAAGACCTTCTGTTACTAACCGCATAGCCACTATGTTGCCTCCTATACCCGTAGTATCATACAAATTTGCACTGATAATACCGACATCTTGGATAATTTCCCAGGTCATATCCCAAATCATCGTAGCCCAAATTGAACCTGATCTGTGTGGAGTTAGTCTGCCTGAGCCCGTCCCAATGTCGGCATAGGTAAAGGGATTAACAGCCATATTCGTTGTGTAGGGGTACGTGCGTATACCGTTACCCGTGGTTGGCTGATTCAGGGCGTATGTACCAATACCTCTACCTATAGAACCGTCGGTAACCTGAGCAGTAGACCAGTTGGTGGTGAGCATCAAACCGTAGTAATCACTCCATCCTTCACCCATTTGTTCTGCGTTTTGCAGGCAGCCTACCTGCGAAGGACCACCAGTCAATCTAATTGAAATCCCATGGGCGTATTCGTGGATAATAATACCATTGTCAAGGTCACCATCCAAGTTAGGCGTTTTCGTATCCCAAAGAAACATTTGCATCCTTGGACGTGACCCATCGGTTGGAGTAGAAAAATTGGCATTATTTACCCCTCCTGCGTCTTGTGCATCAGCGATCACATAATCCCCTTGTGCCCCTCCTCTACCTTGATTATTGTTTTGAAAATTACCTGACACTTCATTGAATCCGTACTGGTATGTGATATCATGGATAATATTATTCCAATAGAATAAGTTAGTGATAGCCGCGGCCTGATTAGTCGCTAGGGTGGGATCATTCGCAGGATCAAAAACCGAAGTAAAAGTCAGGCTTGGTAAGGCCGTGGAGGAGGTTGCGGGAAGCCCAAAGGTGGTATTACTGTTGTCCCGGTCTTCCTGAGCGTATACGTTGTTTCCTCGTGAGATATTATATTCGGTGGTGCCATCATTGTGCCAGTTTAAGGTCGTAGCAGGGCTACTAGCGCCAGCCAACGTCCAAGGACTGGTTCTATTGGCAAAACTTCCCCCCGGATGTTGTGGACTTTCGGCCGGGTAGGGTACTACCCGGTATACGGCACTGTTAACGGCCAATGGAGAAGCCGCACCTTGATCCGAAAGATCAGCCGAAGTATGCGTGCCGTCTGGATTATGTACTACACTAGGAGCGTGTGCCTCGGGGGCTGCTCCCCAGGAGCAATAAATCGTTAGATTCAGTTTATCAATAATGCTTCCAGTGACAGCATTTACTCTAACTAGCCAGTTGTCACTGTCTTTTATTGGGTTAATTCCTACCTGCCAAGCCAGCGATACAGTACCATCCAGCTCAGGAACCCACATGAGCGTGACAAGGATATTCTCTTCCGAGACTCCCGATGAATTGAACAAAAGTTCCTTCCCCTCAGTTACTATTTTAAGGGGTTCAGTTACAAAACTTGACGGCTTTTCAATATTCAGGTGTTCCAACGCTCGATTAATTGCTTCAACGGGTGTCAAACTAGAAACATTATTTTTGGCTTTCACCTGAATTTTCCCAACGAATTCACCTTCCTGACTGATAAGTTTCTCATCCTTAAATACTAATGTCTTTATAGCGTTTGAAACGCGGATATCCTGATAGGCCTGTTGCATGTATACCAGGAAGGTTCCAGAGCCGGCATTAGGATAAGCGTCACTTACAATTACATCGTTTAATGAATTAAGACTTAGTTCATTCAAGTGCTTTTCAATGAGAGTCTGAGCTATCACTTTATCTTGTTGCGCAAACGCACACAAGCTAATACCTACTAATAAAATAGAATAGAACAGTGTGTATAATAGTTTCATAACGAAATGATTAGTGCTTAAGGAATGATTAAAAAATAAGATGGTCAATTTCCGGGCTTGATCAGGTAATTCCATTTGGGTATTTTCTCATCAAAAGTGATGTAGCGACCCATGTCGTTTTTGAAGTTGTGGTCAAGCGGCCTCTTGGTGGCGTAAGT
>JBDNFP010000297.1:0-11894 GCA_041689775.1 Spirosomataceae bacterium | reverse complement strand
ACGATTGGCACTCTTTTTAGAACTTTCGTAATTTCGTCGATGAGGCTCTGCTTCATGGGAAAAAAGGAGATTTGTTGTTGAGGAACTACAAAAATCCGATTTTCCCATTTAATCCTTTCATTTTAGTAGGGTACAGTAATGGTTTTGAACCTACCATAAACAATCCGTAATTTTGACCGTTTAAAGTTGTTATGATGGACAAAAAATTTGACGACGAAAAGATAGCCCAAAATCCTGGGTTAATGGAATACGCCCACACCGCAGGTGGGGCCATCATCCGCCCCGAAGATATGGGAAAGGTCAAAAGCCGCTCACTGCTTGCTATGCGCCAGCAAACCGATATTCAGCTTGCTCAGTTGTATAAGCAAATGCAACTATTGGCTGAGCAGGCAGGTCATATAAAGACTCGGGTAGATGTATCAGAGCGTATATACTCAGCCAAGATGAGTTTTGAACCACTCATTGGTAATACATACTATCTGTACGAAAGGGAAGAAGGGGAAGACATGCTTTCCCTGATTGCTCCCTACGAATGGGGAAAAAAAAAGCCATTCAGAGCTTTTATTGCCACCATATATATGTTGGCAGATCACACTTGGGAGGTTCAGTTCGACTCGGAGACAACCACTGAATACAGCTAAAATACCTAAACAATTGACTAAAAATTTCCTTTAAAAAAGCTTACATTAGTTATGAATTACTGGATTGTTAAATCTGAGCCTTTCAAATATTCATGGGATGATTTCGTTAAAAAAGAGCGTGACATGTGGGATGGCGTTCGTAACTATCAGGCTCGAAATAACCTGATGACCATGAAAGAGAACGATCTGGTTCTTTTTTACCACAGTAATGAGGGAAAAGAAATTGTTGGTCTGGCGAAGGTAGTAAAAGAACATTATCCTGACCCAACCACAGAAGATGACCGCTGGGTCGTGGTAGATCTAGTCCCGGTCAAAAAATTCCCGAAGACAGTTACGCTAGCCCAAATTAAGGCAGACAGTCGCTTTGATAACCTTTCCCTGGTTCGGCAAATGAGGCTTTCTGTTTTATCTATTCGCTCAGAAGAATTTGATTTACTAGTAGGTTTAGCCCATGAATAAAAGTTTTTTCTCGTTTAGAACCCTTGTATACCTAGGGTTCGCTTTTCTTCACTCTTTTGCCAATGCTCAGGACAATAAACGCATTGAACTTCCAATGCCTGCCAATAGTGAAACCTACCATACGGTTCCTATGGGTGAAAAGGGTGTGTTGCTTATATCCCAGTCAAGTAGAAATTCTTTCAATATTCAACGCTTTGACACGAATCTTGAAAAAGTATGGTCAATAGACGGAAATGTGGAGCCTAACCTTGAATATGTTACAGCCAATTACGACGGCACTTCGGTATTCTTACTGTTTAGTAGATACCGAAGCGCTCTTTATCAAATAGTGAAAGTAAACGTTGGACCCGGATTCGTTGAAACGTTTAGCATTAATACTTTGGACAGATTCCAGATTACCGACTTTAAAACACTCGGATATTCGTTGTTCATGGCGGGTACCATTCGTGATGAACCCATCCTGATTCATACCGACCTAACCACTTCGCAAACGAAAATACTACCCTCGGCCATCAAAGGGTCTAACGCTATTCAATCCATTGAAATAGACCCAAAATACCGACTAGTAAATGTTAGTTTTGCGGTACGCAAGGGAAAGCAGATAAAGATTATGGCACGTTCCTACGATGAAACTGGTCAACTTTTTAGCGAAGTCATGATTGAGCCACAGGACGATTACTCCCTCTTAAACGGAAGGTTGCAATTTCTCAATGACTCCACTCGGCTTATGATCGGTACCTACGGATATCGAAATATGCAAAACTCCACTAACACGGCCTCCCAAGGATTATTTATTAGTAAAATCGTGTTTGATGAGGTTGAGTATACTCAGTACCATAGCTTCACCGAATTTGCAAACTTCTTCTCGTTTATGAATGAGCGTCAACAGGAAAAAATGGAACGGCGCATCAAGAAGAAAAAAGAAACGGGAGGAGATCTAAAATTAAATTACCGTCTTTTGGTGCATGATATTATCCCACGCGGTGATCAATACGTCATGGTATCAGAGGTGTTCTATCCCGAATACCGCAGCAATAATAACAACCTGATGGGGATGAACTCCTTTTATGGTAACCCATTTATGTTTGGGTCACCTTTTGGTGCCGGCTTGTACAATCCTTATTTATGGAATCCATTATACGGTTCACGGGGGGGGCTTAATCAGCAGATCTTCGACGGGTTCGTATACACCCACGCCATTGTGGCCGGCTTTGACCAATCCGGGAAGTTGATCTGGGATAACAGTATCAACTTCGAAAACGTCAAAAGCATGGAGTTGAAAGAGAAAATAAATGTCCAGATAGAAGACGGGGGGTTAACCCAACTGGTTTACTCCCAAAACGGGGCCATCAAGAGTAAGCTAATCAAAGAGAACACCGTTATTGACGGAGATCGCCGAGTCGAACTACCCACCGGTATGGAAGGCGATAAAGTTCGTAAAACCAGTACGGATGATATTGAATACTGGTATGGAAACAACTATCTTGCATGGGGGGCCCAACGAATCGTAAACCCGGCCGGCGATATTCAAAGCCGTGGGCGCCGTAATGTATTTTATCTCAATAAAATTTCTCTCTAATTTTGCAGCTCCTCACCCCTACTCAGCACACTGATTACGAATTATTGGATACAGGTGCCTTCGAAAAGCTGGAACGGTTTGGAGCTTATGTTCTCGCCCGACCAGAACCACAAGCAGTTTGGAACAAGTCGCTCACTGAAACCGAATGGGAAAACAAGGCCCACGCATTATTCAAGCGGGATAAAAATTCTCAAGAAAAAGGGCAATGGGTTATCAATAAAAAGATGCCGGAACGTTGGACAATGGAGTACCAAACCAACCTCTTGCATCTCAAAGCTAAGCTTGCGCTTTCCTCTTTTAAACACGTGGGTGTATTTCCCGAACAAGCAGCCAATTGGGACTACATTGCTGAACAATTGGGGGGAATGAAAGTTGTAAAACCAACGGTTTTGAACCTTTTTGCGTACACGGGTCTTGCTTCTCTTTCTGCCAAAGCGGCAGGTGCCGACGTAACGCACGTCGATTCAGTCAAGCAGGTAATTAGCTGGTCACGGGAAAATATGGAACTGAGTAACCTTGACAATATCCGGTGGGTAGTGGAGGATGCCATGAAATTTGTAAAGAGAGAGGTCAGACGAGGAAAAAAATATAATGGTATTATCCTTGATCCACCTGCCTACGGTCGGGGACCAGATGGAGAAAAATGGTTGCTTGAAGAACAAATCAACGAACTCATTGGTCTCTGCGCTTTACTACTAGAAAAAACTAACTACTTTTTTATCATCAATCTGTACTCCCTCGGATTTTCGGCCCTCATCGTTGATAATTTGATCAAGAGTCATTTCGGGGACGTCAAAAATTACCAATCAGGGGAATTGTATCTGGAAGATTCCTTCCAAAAGAAACTTCCACTCGGGGTATTTTCTCGTTTTTCTGATATTTCTGTGTAAAATACCAAGATAATCCTCAATTTTGTGCTGTTAAAAGGGATTTAACCCACCCTGTAACCATTAATGTCGTCCATTTTCTTTCGAAACATCGGTGTATTGTCACTCATTGTCCTTTTGCTTTTTGCTCAATGGTCATGTCAGAGTGATGCTCGTAATGCCAGCCGAATTCCTCCTACCCTTACCTCTAACTTACGTAACGACTGGGGAAAAGATGCTTTGGAATCTTTGAATACCCTCATAAAGAGAAAGGTAGATCTGGACATCAATTATTACAAACGTGCCAAAATCTACTTCGATAACGAACAGTATGAACTAGCTGAAACGGATATCAACCAGTCAATTGATCTTAAAGATAATGTAAGTGACTATTATCTTTTGCGAGCCAAGGTGTTCCGTGAACTCAACAAGCTGGATAATGCCTTAGAGGATGCCAGAAGAGCCGAAGGTCTACAACAGGATTCGCCTGACCTGTACATACTAATGGCTGATATTTTACAAGAGAAGAAGCAATTCAAAGAAGCACAGAGATACCTTTCTATTTCCATGCAGATGGCTCCCCACGAGGCCCAAGCATACCACGTAAAAGGGGCTTTGTTAAGCAATATGGCCGATACTTTAGCTAGTATTGAAAATTACCGGAAAGCCTTGGAGTTGAATCCAAAAATGCTCAGAAGTTACCAGCAACTCGGCGATATTTACACCAGAACAGGTAATATTCAGAATGCATTTTCCCTTAATAATACGGCTTTAAATCGCTACCCAAAGAATGCCGAGTTACACCTTGAAAGAGGAGACATGTACCAAAAAGCTTACAAACTCGATAGTGCGCTGGAAAGTTATCAGAATGCCATTGAACTTGATCCTTCGCTTTTAGAGGCCTATATGAAACGAGGCAATATCTACCTTAAATGGCACAGTTATTATGCAGCATTGAAGTCCTTTGAAAGTATTTTGCGCTTTCAAACCAACTATCCGGAAATAAATTACCTCATTGGCTCTTGTCTTGAAAAACTTGGTAATAAAGAAAAGGCTTTGGAATTCTACACCCTTGAAACCCAGCACGACCCAGATAATCACCTTGCTATTGCGGGAGCATATCGTGTTCAGTCACAAATCCAACGCGTTTCACAGTTTAATCCGGGTATTTATAAAACCAAACCGGCACAAACGGTACCACAGACAAGAGCTCCTGTGTTGGATACCACACGAATTAGAATCAACACTATTCAACCCCGGAGCACAATCCTAATGAATACGGATACAATCAGAAGGAAAATTATAATTAAATAGCCATTACAGAATACCTTATTTCTTGATTGCATGAGTGACCAATCTATAATCAAAATTACCTTGCCTGACGGATCCGTCCGTGCGTATCCAAAAGGAACCAGTAGCTACGAAATAGCGCTAAGTATAAGCGAAGGTTTAGCCAGAAATGTACTTTCTTCCAAAGTGAACGGTGAAGTATGGGATGCCAACCGTCCAATCACAACGGACGCCAAGGTAACACTGCACACCTGGAACGATGCTGATGGAAAGGCTACGTACTGGCACTCCTCGGCCCACTTATTGGCAGAAGCTCTTGAAGCTCTTTATCCGGGTGTTAAATTTGGCACGGGCCCTTCCCTGGAAAAAGGTTTTTACTATGATGTAGACCTCGGTGAGCATACCTTGTCAAGCGATGACTTTGCTGCCATTGAGGTAAAGATGAAGGAGCTAGCAAAGAGTAAAAGTGACTATGTTCGGCAGCCAATTTCTAAGGCAGATGCTATCGAGTACTTTACTAATAAAGGAGATCAATATAAACTTGAACTCATTGATGGGCTGAAAGATGGGCAAATCACTCTTTATACCCAGGGTAACTTTACTGATCTCTGTCGTGGTCCTCATATTCCCAATACCGGAAATATAAAGGCGGTAAAGCTTACCAATATTGCAGGTGCCTACTGGCGTAATAACCAAGAGAATAAGATGCTTACCCGGATTTATGGGATTACATTCCCTAAACAAAAAGAACTGGATGAGCACCTTGAACAGATTGAAGAGGCCAAGAAGCGTGATCATCGAAAACTAGGCAAGGAGTTAGAACTTTTTACATTCTCCGAAAAAGTTGGTCAAGGACTTCCTCTTTGGCTTCCAAAGGGCGCTGTGCTGCGAGAACGGCTGGAAGGATTTCTACGCAAAGCTCAGCTTCGGGCGGGGTATTTGCCCGTCATAACGCCTCATATTGGCAGTAAGGCTCTTTACGAAACCTCGGGGCACTGGGAAAAGTACGGTAAGGATTCGTTCCAACCCATCAAAACTCCGGATTCTGACGAGGAGTTTATGCTTAAACCCATGAACTGCCCTCATCATTGTGAGATATATAAAGCAAAGCCTCGTTCTTACCGTGATCTTCCCCTTCGACTGGCAGAATTCGGTACTGTATACCGTTACGAGCAAAGTGGAGAATTACACGGCCTTACCCGCGTGAGAGGCTTTACCCAGGACGACGCCCATATTTTCTGTCGTAATGATCAGGTTAAAGAAGAATTTCTTCGGGTTATTGATTTGGTATTGTATGTATTCAGGACTCTGGGCTTTGACGATTATAGCGCTCAGATTTCACTTCGCGATCCTGAAAACAAATCGAAGTATATCGGAAACGACGAAGACTGGGAAAAGGCAGAGAACGCGATCATTGAGGCATCCGCTGAGCGTGGGTTAAAAACAGTGACCGTGTTAGGAGAAGCCGCATTCTACGGTCCCAAGCTCGACTTCATGGTTCGCGACGCCTTAGGTCGTAAATGGCAGTTAGGCACCATTCAGGTAGATTACCAGCTTCCACAACGATTTGACCTTGAATATATCGGATCTGACAATCAAAAACACCAGCCGGTTATGATCCACCGGGCTCCTTTTGGTTCGATGGAGCGGTTTATTGCCATCCTGATCGAAAACACTGCCGGACAGTTTCCATTATGGTTATCACCTGACCAAATTGTCATACTGCCAATTTCGGAAAAGTATGCCGAATATGCAGAGGAGGTATTTTTCAATTTACAGGATAGCGAGATCCGTGGATTTGTGGACCATCGCGATGAAAAGATAGGCCGTAAAATTCGTGACGCCGAAATGAACAAAGTACCTTTTATGCTTATTGTAGGCGAAAAGGAAAAAAATGACCGCTTAGTTTCGGTTAGAAGAAAAGGTGAAGGTGACCTCGGAGCCATGACGCTCGAAGAATTTACGACCTTTTTCCAAAAGGAAATAAAAAATAATTTTGCTAACTTTTGATTTTTCGTTGATATATTGCCGTACTGGCACTGTTCTTTAACCTACTATGTTTAAAGTATTAATTTTTCAGCCTTAAAACACATTTTTTACTAAACAACCCCATATGGCATTAAGAACCCCACGCGGCAGATACAGAGTCCCAGAAGAACCCTATCGAATCAATGAACGAATTACAGCTAAACAAGTACGTCTGGTAGGCGACAATGTGGAGCAAGGAGTTTTCGATATCGGCAAAGCACGAGCTATAGCTGAATCCCAGAGCCTTGATCTGGTTGAAATCGCTCCCACCGCTGCACCCCCGGTTTGTAAAGTAGTTGACTACTCAAAATTCAAATACGAGCAAAAGAAAAAGCAAAAAGAAATCAAGGCAAAAGCTCAGAAAGTAGTCATAAAAGAAATTCGTTTCGGTCCAAATACCGATGATCACGATTTTGACTTTAAGTTGAAGCACGCGATGAGTTTTCTTAAAGAGGGCTCCAAGGTGAAAGCATACGTTCACTTCGTAGGTAGAACCATCGTATTTAAAGAAAGAGGCGTTAACCTTTTGAAGAAATTTTCTGAGGCACTAACGGAATATGGAAAGCTTGAAATGGAGCCAAAACTAGAAGGTAAGCGAATGACAATCATCCTTGCCCCGTTACCTCCGAAAGGAAAATAATAAAAGCAAAGTTTCAAAAGTCGGGTGGCGGGTGAATTACCCTCTACCCGACTTTTATTTTATCCAAAACAGTTGTATTTTTGCGGGCTGTTTAACTTTTTTCACAATTAAAGACGATTTGTTATGCCTAAAATGAAAACAAACTCTGGCTCCAAGAAGCGATTTAAGCTGACTGGTACCGGAAAAATCAAACGGAAGCACGCATTCCACAGTCACATCCTGACCAAGAAAACTACCAAGCAGAAGCGGAATCTGGTAAAGACAGGCTTAGTTGATGTTACTAACGAGCGGCGTATCCTTTCACTATTGGCGATGAATTAATTCATCCCATATTTTTTTGGTTCAAGTTTCAACCCGATTATCGGTTTTAAAGTCTTCAACAGTAAGCACCGGCCGTCAAAAAACAATAAAATATGCCACGTTCAGTAAACCACGTAGCGTCACGAGCAAGACGCAAGAAAGTATTAAAGATGGCCAAAGGTTACTTTGGACGTCGTAAGAATGTTTGGACCGTTGCTAAGAACGCCGTAGAAAAGGCACTTGGCTACTCTTACATCGGCCGTAAGCAGAAAAAGCGAAATTTCCGTGCCCTGTGGATTCAGCGTATTAACGCCGGAGCTCGTCAGCATGGACTTTCTTACTCGGTATTCATGGGTAAAATCCACGATAAGGGTATTGCGCTCAATCGTAAAGTTCTGGCTGACCTAGCCATGAACCACCCAGAGGCCTTTAAAGCAGTCGTCGACAAGATAAAGTAACAACAGCAACCCTCACCTCGGTGAGGGTTTTTTTTGCTCTAGGGTAAACCACTACCCCATTAGTCTGTGACTTTTTTGCTACATTATTGTCACAACTAAATAAAATCTTTAACCATTTACATCCCTCAATCAGTATGCTAGAGCAATTAATGGGTCTTATTCAAGAGAATTCCCAGGAAGCGGTTGTTAATAATCCTGCCGTTCCAAATGAAAACAATAATGATGTAATGCAAACCCTACTTGGGTCCATTACGGGTGGGCTTCAACAAGAAGCCCAAGGAGGTAACATCAGTGGAATCATGGGTTTGCTTTCCGGAAAAACGGTACAATCCGGCGGATCTGACCTCATGAGCAACCCCATAGTATCTGGTATCGCGAACAACGCTATCGGTAGTATTATGGAAAAGTTTGGCTTTTCTAGCTCAACTGCCGGCAGCTTGGTTGCATCCGTACTTCCCGGTGTTCTGAGTAGCTTCATTAACAAAACAAGCAATCCAAACGATAGTAGTATCGACTTCAACAGTATACTTGGTAGTCTCATGGGCGGAGGCAGTGGTGCGGCTTCAGGCGTTCAGGGTGGCGGAGGATTTGATTTTAATCAGATTGGCTACGCTATGGCAGACGGTAAACTTGACATGAATGACCTAATGCGCATCGGTGGTAGCTTAATGGGTGGCGGAAAATCTGCTCCCTCCAACAATCAACAAGGAAGCGGTCTTGACCTTGGCGGCTTGTTGGGCGGCCTGTTTGGTAAATAATCAGCAATTGAGTAGACTGACCGTTAGGCTGTCTATTGCAAACAACCAAAAAAGAGGCATGAATTTCACGATTCACGCCTCTTTTTTGGTTACACCACTACCCACGTACCTACTATTTTTTGCTACCAATGCATTTAATTCTGGAATCTGAGTTACCGGCAAAATCCAATAAAATTTCTGTCAATTTGTCAGATAAAACCACAAATCACCAATCTGGTATAGGCTTTTATATACAGTTACTACATAAACATGTAAAGTAAAAACGATTAATACAATGGGAAAAATTATTGGCATTGACTTAGGAACAACCAACTCCTGTGTGGCCGTGATGGAAGGTAATGAGCCCGTAGTTATCGCAAATAGCGAAGGAGCACGCACTACCCCCTCAGTAGTAGCCTTTATGGATAACGGTAATGGCGAACGCAAGGTAGGTGCCCCGGCCAAACGTCAGGCAATCACCAACCCTAAACACACCATTAGCTCGATCAAACGCTTCATGGGTAAGCGGTATGATGACACAACAAGCGAAATGAAAACCGTGGCCTACGACGTAGAAAAAGGCCCTAACAACACTCCTCGCGTACGTATTGGAGAAAGGTTATATACTCCTCAGGAAATCTCGGCATTGATTCTTCAAAAAATGAAGCAAACCGCCGAAGATTATCTAGGGCAAGAAGTAACGGAGGCTGTTATTACGGTACCTGCTTATTTCAATGACGCGGAACGTCAGGCAACCAAAGAAGCTGGACAAATTGCGGGCCTTGAAGTGAAGCGGATTATCAACGAGCCCACCGCGGCTGCCTTGGCTTATGGCCTCGACAAGCGCGACATAGACATGAAGATCGCTGTTTTTGATCTCGGTGGTGGTACTTTCGATATATCAATCCTTGAATTAGGGGATGGTGTATTTGAAGTAAAATCGACTGATGGCGATACCCACCTTGGTGGTGACGACTTCGACCAAGTAATTATTAACTGGTTGGCCGATGAATTCAAAAAAGACGAAGGAATAGACCTGACCCAAGACCCGATGGCTCTGCAACGTCTGAAAGAGGCAGCAGAAAAAGCCAAGGTGGAAATTTCAAGCTCCACCCAAACAGAAATCAACTTACCCTACATATTCCCGATCAACGGAATACCAAAGCACCTTGTGCGTTCGCTTACCCGCTCAAAGTTTGAACAACTGGCCGATAGCCTGTTTAAGCGAATGATGGAGCCTTGTAAGAAAGCCATGAAAAATGCCGGGTTAAAAAATACCGACATTGATGAGGTGATTTTAGTGGGTGGATCAACCCGTATCCCAAAGGTACAGGAAGAAGTAGAGAAGTTTTTTGGCAAGAAACCAACCAAGAGTGTAAACCCTGATGAAGCAGTAGCCGTTGGCGCTGCGATTCAAGGTGGAGTACTAACAGGAGAAGTGAAAGACGTACTTCTGTTGGACGTAATTCCTCTTTCACTTGGAATTGAAACACTTGGTGGTGTATTCACCAAATTGGTTGAATCTAATACGACTATCCCTTCCAAGAAGACTGAAACATTCTCAACTGCGGCGGATAATCAGCCTTCGGTGGAGATTCAGGTATTGCAAGGCGAGCGGCCGATGGCCAATCAGAACCGTACGCTTGGTAAATTCCACCTTGACGGAATTCCACCAGCACCACGTGGTATACCACAAATCGAAGTAACGTTTGACGTTGATGCAAACGGTATTCTGAACGTTTCGGCCCGTGATAAAGGAACTGGAAAAGAGCAGAAAATCCGGATTGAAGCATCAAGCGGTCTGACCGATTCAGAAATTGAAAAGATGCGTCAGGAAGCAAAAGCTAACGAAGCATCCGATAAGGTTGAGCGCGAAAAAGTTGATAAGTTAAACGCCGCTGACACGCTGATTTTCTCTACCGAAAAGCAATTGAAGGAGTATGGCGAAAAACTGTCAGCCGACAACAAAACAAACATCGAATCTGCATTGGCTGAGCTACGTACCGCTCATCAGGCACAAGATGTTGCTGGTATTGACGCAGCTATGGAAAAACTAAACGGAGCATGGCAGGCAGCCTCTCAGGAGATGTACGCCGCCAACCCAGGTGGTGAAGCTGAGGAGCAGGCTTCTACTCCTAACGGCGCCGATGCTAGCCAAAAGAACAATGGCGAAGACGTTACCGACGTCAACTTTGAGGAAGTAAAATAAAGCTTTCTATTCGAGTCCCCACTCTCCCGGGAGTGGGGATTTTTTATACCCTTTTACCCCATCTGAGCATTTTTTTTCACAGAAATTTACTAGTTCAAATCTTCATGAAACTGGTATTGTTTTTTGATCTTAGTCCAAAAATGAACTATTATGACAAACTTCCAAAACACCCCGGAATTGGCTTATTTAACGCCAACCACCCGAGAAAAAGCGATACTTCTGGCGCAACAGCTAGTAAGCACCAAGAATTACGCACCAGCCGATGCTATCAGGTTAGCGATCTTACAAGCCGAAAGCTGGGCGGTAAAGAGTATTAATAGGAATGTCTGGAAACGACTAAAACAAAGTGATCAGGAATTACTGTGATCAATGATTCCAAGAATTTTAAAGGGCAGGTAGTTTAAGTTACGGGGGCTTCCTCCGGTGTTGGTAAAGCTTGTGCTATATACCTTGGGGCCTTGGGCGCTACTGTTATTGTGAATTAGCACAGTAGTTGAGTTGTTTCTTTACTGTGAATCAGCTCATTAAGTCAAAATTCCACAGGCCAGCACATCTACCCAGAATGTCGATATATTTTTCAAAATTGTGCATCCTCAATCGGTCCGACAGTACTCTATATCGTTTCAATCTGCCTATATTATGCTCAATAACAACGCGTTGTCTCGCCATTTCTTGATTCGAGAGCTT
>JBDNFP010000296.1:0-6959 GCA_041689775.1 Spirosomataceae bacterium | reverse complement strand
GTTTAGTGAGGGTACGGCGTGGCTTTGAGTGCATCAAACAAGGCTTGGGTTTTGGCAACACCCTCCTTGGGGTTGATGGCAAAGTACCGGAAGGTTTCCACGTCGCCCCTGTGAATTAGGTTCTCTTGCACATCACCCTGTGACTTATACTCAGCGATGACCCAATCGGATACGATTTTGTAGGTCAATAAATCACGGTGACCAAATTTTACGGATCGATTAAAGGTAAACACGGGTGCCTCTTTCAGAATACGGGTTTCCGGATAGCCTTCCAATTGCTCGAAGTGCATGGGGGTATTTCCCGTCACTACCCAGCCACCCGCCAGCACGATAGGTTTCTTGGTTCCTTGGTAGCGTTGCGCTGCTCTTAGTGCCATCAGGCTGGCCGTTTTGTGGTGGCCGTGTTGCTCGCTATGGGGCAGGAGCACAAAAATAAAGTCATAATTCTCCTTGGATAAAATCTGGTCCAGTCTTTTTTGAATATAGGCAACATCCCAAAGTTGGCCACCCGCATAAGGTTTTTCGTCCTGGGTATAGAGATCATCTTTTTGATCAAAAAAGAAGTAGTTCCGAATCCCCATGATTTTTCCGGCGTTCATTAATTCTTGTTTACGGATCGCGGGTAGGCGCTCGCGCCCAACCACGGAGTCAGTGAGCGAATAACCGTAGTAAACAGAACCCAACTCAGAGCCGTTAAAGCCGCCCTGCGCATCGGTCATCAGGGCCAAATCTACGGTACCTTTCAAATCGTGGGTGATTTTGAAAACCGTTACCGGAAAAGACGTTTCATCGTCGGGGTGCGCCGTCACTATAAGGACCTTGGGAGGCTGCTGGGCGTAAGAGAGAGTACCAAAAAGTAAGAAAGCAATCAGAAAGTGCTTCATAGTACAGGTAGGTTATTAGTTCTTGCGTTTTACATCGAGGCCGTAGCCTATTAGAATAGTACGCGCCAGAGCTGCTTTGTGTACTTCATCGGCCCCGTCATAAATTCGGGCTGCCCGCTCGTGGGTGTACCAAAAGGAAAGCAGTATATCGCTCGTCATACCCAATGCACCGTGTACCTGTATGGCGCGGTCTACCACCCGTAACATCATGTTGGCGGTAAAAAACTTAATCATGGATACTTCGTCGCGCACGGCGGCGGCCCCTTTTTCGTCAATATGGCGGGCCGTGCGTAGCACCAGTAAACGGGCGGCGTCAATTTCGGCCCGGCTATCGGCAATAAACCCCTGGATAAATTGCTTGTCGCCGAGTACGGTACCTTCTTCCAACTCGCGGCTCACGGCGTAGCGGCACATCAGATCAAAGCTCCGCTCGGCAATACCGATAAAGCGCATGCAGTGGTGGATGCGCCCTGGTCCGAGTCGTTCCTGGGCCAGAAGAAATCCGGCACCTTCGGTACCAATGAGATTAGCCTGCGATACCCGGACGTTCTCGTAGCGCATTTCGGCGTGGCTAGCCCAACTATCTCCCGTATGGCCCATAATCGGAATATTCCTGACGAGGGTGACACCGGGAGTATCCATCGGTACCAGAATCTGACTGGCCTGTTTGTGGCGGGCCGCTTCGGGGTTTGTTACGGCCATTACTACTAAAAAAGCGGCCCCGTCTGCCGAGCTTGTAAACCATTTATGACCGTTGATGACGTAATCGTCGCCATCTTTCACTGCGGTAGTACCCATGCGGGTGGGATTAGAGCCTGCAAATTCAGGCTCGGTCATGCTGAAACAACTCCGGATTTTGCCCTCCATCAGAGGTTTGAGGTAGCGGTCTTTCAGGTGCTTGGGCGCGTACTTGTGCATGAGTTCGGTGTTCCCGATATCGGGTGCCTGAGTATTAAACGCAAAATGCCCGAAAGGTGAGCGGGCCAGTACTTCACT
The DNA here is from genome assembly GCA_041689775.1 of Spirosomataceae bacterium. Taxonomy (GTDB): domain Bacteria; phylum Bacteroidota; class Bacteroidia; order Cytophagales; family Spirosomataceae; genus JBDNFP01. The sequence continues at coordinate 5,079 of JBDNFP010000296.1, read as the reverse complement.
GATTTGCCCAAACTCGCAGAGCGTCAAATCAAGACCGCCGTCTTCTTTGGGTAGGTGTAGTCCCCATAATCCAGCGGCTTTAACCAACTGGCGTTTTTCCTGCAAAACTGGTTCGATATGAGAAAAATCATGCGTTAGATTTTCGGTAGTTTCTAAGGGGTATAGTTCCGTTTCGACAAATTCCTGAATACGGAGAAGTAGAGTATGAAGGCGTTCGGTGGCAAATAGAGTTTCCATGGATGAGTGTTTGGGTTAGTCGGATTGGATTAGGTGTGCAGGCAAAGGACACGTACTTAATATTTGGTATGCTTGCATACTATATGAATGTCAAAAATAGTATATTTTGAATAATTAATGGACCAAAAATTTGAGACAAATGATTTACCTTGACCAAAGACGGCCATTTTAATAAAAATTCGGACCTTTACGCAGCTTTATCAAGGAAAAATGTCATTCTCTGAAATAATCGTGTGCTAAACCAGTAACGATGGCAAGGGCTAATTAACTAATTGCTGATACCTCAAGATGACCATAGATCAGGTTTTTGAAGATTTTACTAAGCTACGCGTCCTTGTTGTGGGCGACGTAATGCTCGATTCGTACGTTTGGGGAAAAGTGGAAAGGATTTCGCCCGAAGCACCCGTTCCCGTTGTTAACGTAGGTCGCCGGGAGTACCGGTTAGGCGGCGCGGGTAATGTACTACTCAATGTGCAAGCGTTGGGTGCAGAAGCCATTGCCTGTACCGTGATCGGTAGTGATGGCCCCGGTGATATTCTTGAAAACCAGCTCGTGGAACGTAACCTCAGCTGCGAAGGACTTATTCGGAGTGCCGGGCGTATCACTACTATCAAGGAGCGTATCATTGCCGGTTCGCAACAGGTAGTACGGATCGACACCGAAACGGACGCGAATATTTCCGATGCGGAGCGAGTACAACTGATTACCAAAGCCAAAGCGCTGATTCCGGGTTGTCAGGTGGTCATCTTTGAAGACTACGATAAGGGAGTACTTAGTCCCGAGGTGATTACCGAGATTACGGATTTTGCTAATGAGCATAACGTACCAACGGTCGTGGACCCGAAAAAACGAAACTTCCTGGCCTACCAAAATACTACCCTCTTCAAGCCCAATTTGAAAGAACTACGGGAAGGCCTGAAAGTAGATTTTGAAGTACAGGATGCCGAGGCATTGCGTGCCGTAGTGAAGCAACTCACGAGTACGCTCAGTGCCAAAGGCGCTCTCATTACGCTTTCGGAGTATGGAGTGTACATAGACTATCAGGACGAAACCTGCCACCTTCCGGCCCACCGGCGTAGTATTACCGATGTGTCGGGAGCGGGAGATACCGTGATCAGTATTGCGGCCTGCTGTGTGGCGCTTGGACTCTCGCCCCGTGCCATTGCCGGGCTGTCTAACTTGGGTGGTGGACTCGTGTGCGAGCAAGTAGGGGTAGTACCTATTGACAAGGCTAGGTTAAAAGCCGAAGCGGTCCGGGAAGGGTTGTTGGGATAAGTTGACATACTTGATTAGTATACCTGAACCCATCATACCTGTTGCCGCAACCACGGCATAACCGTATCCAGGACTAATACTTCAACGGATGCTTCTGTACTGACGTGCGCAACCCGAGAGACGACCTTGCTGGTATCGTACTTGATTCCAAATGAGGCCGGGTCATAGTCGCTAATCCGCATATCAGACACCGCCAGTTCCGATTCCCGTGCTTTCAAGCGTTGCCGTACTATTTCTTCCGGAGCGGTAGTATGGAGTACCAACAGCCGTAGCGCGTTCTGTTGGCAGTAGTCGTTCAGGCTTTGCAGATGCTCTGCGTTTCGGTAGGTCGCGTCAAGTACCACTGCACCACGAGCCTGAGTTTCCTGATCCGCTAGTTTGATCATGGTCGTGTAGACCCGTTCGGTAGTTTCGGCGTTATATAGCTCAGTGCGGTGGGTACCTTCTAGGCGGATAAAGGGCGATAACCCAGCTTGCTGTTTGCGAATAACATCCGAATTAAGGTGTGTCAGATTGAGCCAGGAAGCCAACGTATGGGCTAAGGTTGATTTCCCACTCCCCACCCCACCCATGCATACCACCACCGTGGGTTGTGAGCCCAGCAGGGCGTAACGTAAAGCCAGCTGATAGTACCGGTAGGCCTTGCGCTGACTTTCTTCCCGAACCGCGAGTGGTACCTCCTCTTCTGATAGTTTCAGAGCATTAACTTTGGCCCGCACGCAGGCCCGGTATGTTTTATAAAAGGTAAGTAGGGAACTTACATCTTCTGTTTCCAGGGCATTTAGCCAAGTAGCCTCCAACCGTTGCGTCAGATCATGGCGATGGCGGTAGTCGAGGTCCATGAGCAAGAAAGCGACGTCATTCAACCAATCAACGGACCGTAGTTTTTTGTCAAATTCCAGACAGTCGTAGATGTTGATTTCTCCGTTGTGAATATGTATGTGTTCGCTTCGGAGGTCGCCGTGGCCTTCCACGATTCGTCCGGTTTGTACCCGCTTCTTAATGAGTTCTTTGTGTGCATCCAAAAAGTCAAGCAGGCATTCTTGAAGCAGCGCCGTTACCGAAGCCGATATTTCTGGTGAGGAGGGTAGTTCAAATCCGTGAAATATTTCCTCAATGGTATGCCTGAGATGATTGGCATCACCAAAAGAATTAGGCTCCGAGTTTTCAAGTAAATTCTGATAGAAAGTCAGGAGCTTAGCGGCTACCCGATCGAGGGTATCGAGTGAGAAGTCCGGGTTTTTGATCTGATTGATCAACATACCCTCATTGGGTAGCCGATGCATCTGAATCACGTAATCGACCAGCTTGCCCCCGGGCTCGAAACTCAGTTGATCTTCCTCGGCATAAAGGGGGAGAAGCGCCACGTATAGCTCAGGACTCAGCCGACGGTTCAGCCGGACTTCTTCTTCGCAGAAGTATAGCCGTTTTTCCAGTGTTGAAAAGTCGAGGAAATCAAAAAGTACGGGCTTTTTTAGTTTGTAAACATAGAGATTCGTCATAGCCACCACGGAAATATGCGTCTGAATAATCTCAACCGAGGTAGTTGGCTGTGCAAACGAGGAGGGGGTTGACAGAAAGTTGATACAGTCGAGTAGGGAGGGGTAGGTCATGATAACTACTTTCAAGTGGGTGAATAGTGTACTTGAGAATACTAAAAAAATCGGACAAAAGCCTTCTCTATTTACCAATTGGTAGCGTTCGAGTCAATAAACAGTATCTGATGGCTCCCTAGTGGCTATTTCGGCGAGTAGAGATTAGCATAGGCAGAACATAGATCTAATCTTGACGGTCGCTGCGTTTTATGGTAATAGTTTGTTTCGTCAACAAACTCCCCGGACCGAAGCGTTTAAACCGTAGTTAAATATAAGCAAAAGAAAGAGTATTCGGCCTCAGCCCTTTATCTTTGGTTTTTAGAAGCTGTTTGAGCTAATCTTAGTTTGATTCTAAAAATTTAGCTCAAACAACTTCTTAGATATATTTTAAAACCCATCCAAGCGAGATAATTTTGATGTACGCCGATTACCTTATTTTACGTCGAAGCCGAGTTCCCCTTTCAATCGTTTTATTGTTACTGAACTTAGCCTGCTTTGGTCAAACCGGAACCGGAACCGTAACACTAACAGGTACCGTAACCGACGAGAAAACGGGTGCGCCGCTACCTTTCGCCAATGTATACATCAATAACTCGTCCATTGGTACTACCACCAACGATAAGGGTGCCTATACCTTGTCCAATCTACCGATTGGTACGCTGGAAATAGCGGTGTCTTTCCTGGGGTATAATCCCATTAGGCAGACCTTACGCTACGAGCAGCCGGGACGTCAGACGGTTCAGTTTAAGATGAGCGAAGGAGTGAACCTGGAAGGGGTGGTGATTTACTCCAAAAAAAGTAAAAAGCGAGAACAGCGGATCAAGATCATTACGCGAGAATTGTTGGGTACTACTCGTTTTAGTAAGCTCTGTAAAATACTGAACTCGGAAGTATTGAAGGTATCAATGCAGGACGACGGGCACCTGACCGCTCAGACTACCAGCCCTGTGATTATTGAAAACCGGGCGTTGGGGTATATCATCCATCAGGATCTGTACGATTTTGACTTCTTCGAAGGAAAGGTATACTACGGTGGCAACACGCGTTTTGAAGTTATGAAGCCTAAAGACGAGGCGGAAAGGCAATTATGGCGAGCCAATCAGGAAGCAGCGTACAAAGGTTCGCTGAAACAACTGCTGACTAGTATGGTGTCAGACAGCCTTCGTGAATACGGTTTCCGGGTATTTCAGGAAATCCCCGAATCACAGCGGCGGTTTAGTACCGTTCGGGTGCAGAGCGGATCCAATCCCATTCGGAACCACATACACAACCGCATCGAAGAAGTTCGGGGAAGCCAATTGATCATTCCCGGCGAGTTGGAAACGGAGCGGTGGGTAGTGTCCGAGACCAAGCTCGAAGTATTCAATATCAATAAGCGAGGACGTTCGATGTATACCGATATGTCTCACCCCCATACGATGATTACCCTGCCGAAGGGGTACATTGTTATTTCGCCGAAGGGTTGGGTGGTGATGCCAATGGGGTTTGAAATCGCTGGTGACCTTGGCAGCGACCGTTTTGCCAATCTACTACCGGCCGACTGGAAACGATAGAAGTGTTGGCTATAAAACCAAAAACGGATTAAATTTTCTGGTATGGAAAACGAACTCTTAAATGTTATTCCAAAATATTTGCCGCTTTCACAAGAAGAAAAGAAAGTAATAATGGATTCGGCTGTGTTCAGAACCTGTAAAAAAGGAACTGTATTGCGCAAAGAAGGGGACCTTTCTCAGGAAAGCTACTACGTAGTTGACGGTGAAGAGAAAACTACCACCTTTTAGAGGCTGTCTAGAAATCATAATTTGACAAAATGAGAGTCGGTAGCTTTGTGGAAACAAAGAACCACCAATGTATCCCACAGACCTGACCGACACCCAATGGCAAGTTATCAAAGACTTGCTTGCCGACCAACGAAAGCGCAAACATGAATTGCGTCACGTTTTCAACGCTCTGTTCTACGTGGTCAAGGGTG
>JBDNFP010000295.1:0-4898 GCA_041689775.1 Spirosomataceae bacterium | reverse complement strand
TTGCCGGCTTTATGGCTTCGGCCACCCGGCTCCACCATGAGAAAGAACAAGCTGAACGTCTTCGATCAATTGACCGACGTTCTAAGCGGCAGCTTCACTTGGGCTACCTAAATAATTACGAATAAATCAAAAAAATACAGGTTAAACGCATTAAAATGTACAACGATCTATATTGGAAAAACACAATTTCTATCTTAGAATCGTCTATCGTGGTATTTCTTTTCGTACGAAAATCAGGTTTGAGTGCACCAGATTCACGAAACCAATACTTATTTGTGAGGTGACAAGATGTTTCGCTGGCAAAAAGCGGGGGTTATTGTATTTTAACAAGTGCCCTACCCGACGAATTGTATTTTTAGATGCGTTCAACCTGAAAAAAAATAACTTAGGCTTCAATTTAAAGACTACGAAAAATCTAATTGTAATAGCCTCCAGCGTAATGTATTCTTGCAATGGCACAAAAGCCCCCAATACTGAATTAAAGACTGAGCTACTACAAGCCCAGCACGAAACCCAGCTTTTGAAACTCCAATCAGAACTTGATCTGGAAAGAGCAAAGCAAGCAACCATTGATTCAATGCAGCTGCTCAAAAACGGGAATTATTTTGCCGCAAATGGAGCAAAAGGAGATTCAAGAGTTACACAACAAGCGGACGACAACCGGACAGCATCCTCATCGACCAACGCGTACAGAACTACTCCGGTAGCCGTTCAAAAAAAGAAAGGTTTGAGTATTCCCGCCAAATACGCCGCCGAGCGACGAAAATTGATTAACTCTGGGACTGTTTTACAGAAAATAGACCCGAACGAACGAGCGCTTAAAGAGGGTGATACCGTGTACCTGACGACGAAGGGAATGTTATTTCCCTTATCCAAAGTAATATGCTGGAATTTGGCAGTGGTATGGTACCCGACGGACTAGGCTTTGCCCTGCAAAACCAGGGTAGTAGTTTCAGCCTGCAACCCGGCTACGCCAACGTCTACGAGCCGGGCAAACGTCCATTTCACACGATCATACCGGGTTTTGTACTCAAATACAATCAACCTTTTCTGAGCTTTGGTGTCATGGGCGGCGCTATGCTGCCGCAAGGGCACGTCCAGATTCTCTGTAACATTATTGACTTCGGCATGAACGTACAGGAAGCCAGAGATGCTGCCCAGTTCAGTCATTCGGGTAGCAGCGAACCAACGGGCTCTATGATGATCAACGGTGGTAACGTAGTCCTCGAAAGCGGTATTTCGCCGGAGATACGCGCCGGGTTACAGAAGAAAGGCCACCACCTGATCGAGAAAGACTTTTTTGGAGGCTATCAGGCCATCCTGATCGATACCGCCCAGAAGATATACCACGGTGCTTCCGAGATGAGAAAAGACGGACGAGCGACCGGGTACTAAAACTTCTCTTGATGTTCTTTTTCCCATAACAAACCTTTATACAATCCGTTTTAAAAAGAAAAAGAGCATTGATCATGAAGCATATACTTAGAAAATGGACAATATGGTCAGCCTTAATTTTGCTGATTTCCTGTAAAGAATCAAATCCGGACGGACCCGGTACTAGTGCTCCTCCACCCGTTAACCAACAGATAAGCTACCAGATCAAAGAACCATTTCCCGGACTTAAATTCAGTAGTCCCGTGGAGATGGTAAACGCCGGAGACGGTAGCAACCGCCTTTTTGTGGTAGAACAAAACGGAACAATCCGTTTTTTCAACCCAACCCAAAACCCTTCTTCATCCAACGTATTCCTCGATATCCGAAGCAAGGTAATCAGTGGCGGTGAGCAGGGATTACTCGGACTAGCCTTCCATCCCGACTTCGAGACGAACGGCTATTTCTTTGTTAATTATACCCGGCCAGCGCCCCTCCAAACCGTCATTGCCCGGTATAAGGTCAACACCCCCGCTACCGGTTTGGCCGACCCTCAGAGCGAAACCGTACTCTTTACCTTTGCGCAGCCCTTCGGAAATCACAACGGAGGTTCGATCCAATTCAGCCCCGACGGCTACCTCTACGTTGCTACCGGCGATGGTGGTAGTGGCGGCGACCCGCAGAACAACGCCCAAAACAAAGGTAATCTGCTCGGCAAGATCCTACGCGTTGATGTAAACAGCAGCGGAAAAGGCAGCTACGGCATTCCGGCCGATAATCCTTTCGTGGGCGAAAGTGGTATTCGAGAAGAAATCTACGCTTACGGACTACGGAACCCCTGGAAAATCAGTTTTGACCCAACTACCAAACAACTCTGGGCAGCCGACGTGGGACAAAATGCCCGGGAGGAGATTGACCTCATTACCAAAGGCGGCGACTACGGATGGCGACGGAAAGAGGGCAATGACTGCTACAATCCTTCCATGAATTGTCAACAGGCCGGTAGTATTAATCCTGTATGGGAATACAACCAAAGCAAGGGCGATCGCTCCATCACCGGGGGCTACGTGTACCGGGGTAAAAAACTAGCCGGCCTGACCGGAAAATACATCTACGGTGACTACGTAAGCGGACGGATGTGGGCGCTAGAACTAGTTAATGGGGCTACTTCGAAAAACACCCTGTTGACCGAGGGGGCATCTTCGCTTTCTTCCTTTGGGGTGGATGAGCAAGATGAGTTCTACTTTTTTAACCGTCAGAGTGGTAAACTTTTCACCTTGGCTGCGTCACCCCTTTAATCCTTTGCTGCTTGGCTCAACAAATCACATCCTCTGAAACTCTGCGCATCCGAACAGCCCGGCCAGAAGATATCCCCGCCATGCAACGGCTAATTCTTGACCATGGTGCCAACGAGTGGAACCATCTATCCGAAGATGAAGTAAAGGCGCACCTCGCTTCCATCCGGGAGGGGAGGTGAAAGGATTTGTGGCCGAAGAACAGGGCGAAGTTGTGGGAGTAATGACGTACGAAACGGGAGTATTCTATCCCGAATACGAACCATCATCCGACACCCTCCACGGCTACATTGCCGAAGGCGTAATGCATCGCGATTTGGTGGGCCGGGGTATAGGTATGCTAATGCTCAAAAAAGTGTTGGATGCTTTCGTACAGGAAGGCATCCGGCATGTTTACGCCAAACGACACGAAGAAAACCCTTTTTCCAAACGCCTCATGGAAAAAGCGGGCTTTGAAGAGGTAGCAACCTTCGATGATCCCGACGTATAACCCAACGGCTCCCGCCGGACAACCTTGTGTAGGTACATTATAAATTCCTGATTACTTTTTTTGAACTTATCTTCCTCAAAGGTATGCCGAGATCCCAGTCGAGTCCCTGTTTTCTAATCCATAGTTATCGTTAATTAGAAAAGCTATCTCAGTTGCTTCAACTCCTTTTCGATGTACTGCCGCAGCTGCTCCGTACTAGGTACTGCTGTACAAATAGATTTTCGTCCATCCCTGCCGTGGCATATTTCACGAGTGCATGATCTTTTTCAGCTACCAACAGGATACCCACAATTAACAAGATGAATACAATACCCCAGGAGCTAGGGTGCATGATCTTTTTCAGCTACCAGCAGGATACCCACCGGCGGGTTATCGGATGCTTCACTGATTTCCATCCGAAAGTAATTGAGGTAGGTATTCAGCTGTCCGATATCACCGTGGTCAAAAGCTCCGATTTTCAATTCCAGAAGAATGTGGCATTTCAGGATCCAGTGATAAAAGAGCAGATCTACAAAATAGTAGGTACTGCCGATGAGTATTCGTTTTTGGCGGGCCTCAAAACAAAATCCGTTGCCTAACTCAACAATAAAATCCTGTGTATGGTCGAGCAATGCACTTTCCAGATCCGACTCTTCCACCAAGTCTTGGGCTCTCAGGTTGAGAAATTCAAAGGCGTAGATGTTCTTGATGATATCGGTGGGCACCTGGGGAGTACTGTTTTTGTTCACAAGCTCCGCCAATTTCTCCGGCTTTGCCGACAATCCGCTCCGCTCGTAGTAAAGACTGCCGATCTGCCGCTTCAATTCGCGTACGCTCCACGTACTTTTGATGCACTCAATTTCGTAGAAGGTACGTTTGAGCGAGTAATCAATTTTGATTAGCTCAATCAAATGAGAAAAAGACAGTTTTGCTATTATTTTTTCCGGGGATACTTGTAGATGGGTAGTTTCTACTCCTTTTTTGAGTGAGAGGTCTATGCCTTTTCCGGCGTCATTCTTCGGGGTAGGAATCCATTCGGCAGATTGGTCAGACACTGTCTGACTTATTTGAGGGTAAGTCAAATAAAATTGCCGAAACACTTTTAAATTAGCAGGAGACAAGCCTGCAACAACAGCAGCCTTAGAAATATCGTCTATCAGTTTTGTCCCATACTCCGCTCTATCCTTTCCCTCTTGCTCAAACTCAACGATGTAATAGCCAATGAACCAGTTACGAATCGTGGCCTGGTTGACCGCCAGGCCTGGGTTTACAAATGACTATGCACCTGCTCAATGGTCGTAATGAGTTGCTTAAAATCTTGCATAAGATAGTAGAGCGTGAAAGGTGTACTCATAATGGAGGTAAGATAAGAAAAAGTAAGAGTATATTAGACTTTATTCGGAAAGATTGATGTTATTAGCCCGCGCATGAGCGAACTTACAAAAATTCATTCGAATTATTAGGAGAAAAATCCGTTTTTTTATAGTTCAATGGTTAGGTACTAATTAATCGGCTTTGCAGCCAAATCGATAAAGCTGCTGGACATCGGGATTATTTTTATCCACCTCAACGCCTTTGGGCAAAATGGAAATAAACATATCGAGCAGCAACTGATTGTGATGCAGCACCTTGGCATCGGCCATCGAAAACGGCTGGTCGGCACTGACGCCATGCTCAACCTTGGCCGCGTTGACCGCCGTCAGCGACGCGTTGAGATGGTAATCGGCCTTGTTAACCGAGCGAGCTTGACAGTCGGCCAGGCC
>JBDNFP010000294.1:0-8376 GCA_041689775.1 Spirosomataceae bacterium | reverse complement strand
CGGGCTGAATCTAATCCGTGAAATCAGTCGCGATCAGACAACAGCCAGGTCTGACCTTATTTTTAAAATTATGTGCCTGTTTCGATGGGTAAGAAAGCAACTATCTCATTATCAGAACCTAAAAATAGTAGGGTAGAGTATCCGGCTGGTTATCCTGAGAAAATGGAAAAGCTGGAAAGTGTGCAACTATTTCATGTTCAGCATGATCCATCGGAGCGATTTGATTTAGCTGAAAAACATCCCGAAATTATACAGGAGATAGAGCACTTGGTAAGTGAGCATAAAAAGGGAATGGTACCGATAAAAAGTAATTTAGAAAAGCGAATTAGTCAGAAATAAGAGGTTGGGATAAATATAATTTTTCAGAATTTAAACGTTTTTATTACGTTTTAAATCTGAACTTTATATCTTTGCATCAATATTCATTTAATAATACTGCTATGCCTAAATTAGATCGATCCGAATTCAAATATAATGCCAAAGTATTTGAGAAAACCTGTTTATGGTGTGGTACTGTGTACTTCGCCAGCCGATCTACCGCCAAATACTGCTCTTCTACCTGCCGGGGGTATGCCAATCAGGCCAAGAACTCCGAAGGGATTGTTCCCTACGATGAGACCGAAAAAATGATCTCAGCTCTGCTTTCAGAGAATGCTTACCTCAAAGGTCAGGTCCAAAGATACGTGCTAGAAAATCAGCAACTCATTCAGCGATTGAAGCAGCTCTCACCAGATGATGAACTACTTTTCGAATAGGATACCCATAAAATCTGCATTAGCTTTTAATAAATCGAATTAACTATATTACCAGTGACCAAGCGAGTAGAGAGCCGTTTGGATCAGCTTTTCTCGATATATTTACCCCACCTTCATGTGGGGGTAATCACCTGAGAAATGTCATTGGCCTATGCTCGCCAGAATTATCTTTCTGCTACTTATAAGTACTTCATTCTTTGCTTGTCAACCCCAATTGCCGGAGGATATCAGCTTTGCTATGGAACTACTCCCGCCCACGGTAGACTATAATCAACACGTAAAGCCCATCCTGTCTGATAAATGCTTTGCCTGCCACGGACCTGACCAAAAGAAGCAGAAAGCAGGGCTACGGCTCGATAAATCCGAAAACGCTTTTGCTTCCTTGACCGAGTCGCCCGGAAAAGTAGCCATCGACCCCGGGAGTCTGCGGGGTAGTGAAGTTTTTCGGCGTATCCTCTCCACCGATCCTGAGGTAGTAATGCCTACACCTGATTCACACCTTACGTTATCCGCCTACGAAAAAGCAGTGTTGATCAAATGGATCAAAGATGGGGCTGAATACAAGCCTCATTGGGCCTTCGTAAAACCCGAACTATCGGCGATTCCAACGATTCAGAACAAGAGCTGGGCCATTACTCCCATTGATTATTTCATAGCAAGCAAGTTAGAGACAAACCAATTAGCGCCTGCTCAGGAAGCTGATAAAGAAACCTTACTAAGACGCCTCAGCTTTGACCTCACCGGGCTACCTCCAACATTGGCTGAAATAGATCGACACCTCCAAGATAAAAGTCCTAACGCCTACGAAAAGGAGGTAGACCGCTTGCTACAATCACCTCACTATGGCGAAAGAATGGCCGTCGATTGGTTAGACCTCGCTCGGTTTGCCGATTCACATGGCTATACCGTCGATCGTTTGCGCGATATGTCGCCTTATCGCGACTGGGTCATCAAGGCTTTCAACGAAAACCAGCCGTATGACACCTTTGTCCATTGGCAACTAGCGGGGGATCTTATGCCAAATCCCACCAAAGACATGAGGATTGCGACGGCTTTTAACCGCAATCACCAGCAGAATATGGAAGGCGGTATTATTGAAGAAGAGTTTCAGGCCGAGTATGTGGTCGATCGGGCCAATACCTTTGGAGATGCCTTTCTGGGGATATCAGTAGGATGTGCGAAGTGTCACGATCATAAGTACGATCCGATATCACAGAAGAATTACTACGAAATATTCAGCTTTTTCAACAACGTTCGGGAGGCTGGACAAATATCCTGGGATGATGCCCTACCCACACCCACCATGATGCTCCCTTCCGAGGAACAGCAAAAGGTACTTACCTTCTTAAAAACATCGATCCAGGAAGAGCAGGATGCCTTAGTGCAAATTCAGAAGGAAGGTACTACTCCATTCGACAACTGGATAAAGTCAACCACTTACCGGAGTCTTTCTTCCCAAACCTTGCCTCAAAAGGGCCTGATAGCGTATTTCCCTTTTGAAAAAGGCAGTCTTATCAATCAGGCTAATCCAAAAGAAAAGGCCTTCGTCACCCGGGAATTTGGTCAGAAAGAAAAAGAAATAGTAGGGGAGGGGAAGCACGGAAATGGCCTGAAACTAAATGGTGACGCCTGGCTAGATCTGGATCAAATCGGGGTGTTTCACAACTCCGAGCCCTTCACGATCGGAATCTGGGTTACGATACCATCTGAGATGAGCGAGGGCGTACTCTTTCATAAAAGTGAGGCTGAGCGCCTCTACAACTACCGGGGCTACCACGTGTACTTGCGAAAAGACGGTACCTTAGAAATGAATATGGCCCATACCGCTCCTTCCAATGCCATTGCGAAAGTGAGTAAACTAAAAGTACCCCGCAATAAGTGGATTCACCTTACCATGACTTACGACGGTTCGTCCCGAGCCGGAGGCATGAAGCTCTACCTCAATGGTCAGGAGGTAGCAATGATCACGGAGGTAGACCAATTGACCTTGGGTACCCTATTTAAAAGAGATACACAGCCTGGGCTACAAATCGGCGCCTGGTACCGCGGCAATGGTTTTAAAAATGGACTGATCGACGATATTACGGTGCACAACCGAACCCTGACCGCCTACGAAGTTGGAGTACTGGCTTCGGTCAAATCCTGGCAGAGCATCGCGGCAAAGCCCCCCAAGGAGCTGACCGAAGCGGATAAAGAGGTATTGAGAGCGTACTATTTTTCAGCAGAATATACCGCCACCCAAAAGCAGTTGGCAAAGCTTCATACTTTGCGCAAAACTCTGATGGATAGCTCCGCCTCAGTTCCTCAACTGATGATCATGCAAGAATCTCTCATCCCGAAGCAGAGCCATTTACTAAAAAGGGGTAATTATGACGCCCCCGGTGAAAAAGTATACCCTTCAACGCCAGAGGCGCTGCTGGCGTTTCCAAAAAACTTGCCCAAAAACCGCTACGGATTAGCCCAATGGCTTACCCACCCCGACCACCCATTGACCTCGCGGGTGGTGGTCAACCGGCTTTGGCAAAACTTATTCGGAACCGGACTGGTAAAAACATCCGAAGACTTTGGTAATCAAGGTGAGATGCCCTCGCATCCTGAACTACTTGATTATCTCGCGGTAAGCTTCATGAAATCTGGTTGGAATATCAAAAAAATCATGAGAGAAATGGTGATGTCAGCTACCTACCGGCAAAGCTCTTACGCGGATAAAAATAGAATCAATCGGGATCCCGAAAATAGTCTGCTGGCCCGCGGCCCGGTCAACCGCCTTACCGCCGAGATGCTTCGGGATAATGCTCTCGTGGCCTCTGGACTACTCGTAGACTCCATCGGAGGCAAAAGCGTAAAACCGTACCAGCCCCCCGGACTATGGGAAATCAACAACACAAAGTATAAACCCGACAGCGGCGAAGCTATGTATCGTCGTAGCTTGTATACGATTATCAAACGCTCAGTACCCAATCCAACCCTCGGCACGTTCGACGCTCCTTCCCGAAGCTATTGTATGATCAGGCGCCAGGAAACCAACACTCCCTTGCAGGCACTCGTAACGCTCAACGACCCCACCTACGTAGAGCCTTGTATCGTATTGGGAGAACAAATGGCGCGTGGGGATGCTTCGTCAAAATCTATTTTACGTACCTATCGGAAACTAACGGGTCGGTACCCTCAGAAAAAAGAGTTGAGCATGCTGGTTGATATTCAGGCAAAAGAAAAGGAAAAATTCAAACAGAGCCCCGATAAAATGCGGGGGTGGCTACAAGCCGGCCAATACAAGGTAGACCCCGCATTGGACCCCACCCAAGTAGCCTCATACGCCGTTGTGGCATCAGTAATTCTAAATTCGGACGCAACAATTACCAAACGATAAGCTAGTATGGGACACCACCATGAAGACGATTTTCGGATCAATACTCCCGACTTTCAAAGCCTTCACAAGAAGTTTGATCGTCGGCATTTCCTGAGCAAAACCTCGCTTGGACTTGGGTCACTGGCCCTTGGTTCGTTGTTTGGAATGGACATTGCCCGTTCTCAGAAAGTAGCGCCCCCAGCTTCCGCCTTGTCAGATTCCGATATACAGCAACAAATACTCGATGCCTTACCTCACTTTGCCCCCAAAGCAAAGCGAATTGTGTATTTGTTTATGAGCGGTGGGCCCTCTCAATTTGAGACTTTTGATTACAAACCCAAGCTTGTCGACATGATGGGTAAAGACCTACCCGAGTCGGTTCGGGGCGGTCAGCGTCTTACCGGAATGAGCGCTAACCAAAGCTCACTACCCATTGCTCCCTCCCTCTTCGGCTTTAAACAATACGGTGAAAACAAAACCTGGGTCAGCGACTTGCTGCCCTTTACGGCTCAGGTTATAGATGAGTTATGTATCGTCAAATCGGTCTACACGGAGCATATCAACCACGACCCGGCCATTACCTTTTTTCAAACCGGCCATCAACTACCCGGCCGCCCCTCCATTGGTTCGTGGCTGAGCTATGGCCTAGGGTCTGACAACCAAAACCTGCCTGCCTTCATCGTGATGGTTTCCAAAAATGGGGGAAGAGACCAGCCTCTGTACGCCCGCCTTTGGGGCAACGGCTTTTTGCCAACGGAACACCAGGGGGTACAGTTTCGGGCCGGGAAAGACCCCGTTTTGTACCTCAATAATCCCGAAGGATACGATGGCGCCGACCGGAAGCAAATGCTAGATTACCTGACGAATTTAAATTACCTGCAAAACCAGGCTATCAGCGATCCCGAAGTAGACGCCCGGATTGCTCAGTACGAAATGGCCTTTCGCATGCAGACCTCCGTACCCGAGGTGATGGATACGTCCGATGAATCAGATGCTACCTTTGAGATGTATGGCCCCGACAGCCGGGACGCGGGCACCTACGCAGCCAATTGCCTACTTGCTCGCAAACTTCTGGAAAAAGACGTAAAGTTTGTGCAACTCTACCACCAAGGATGGGACATGCACGGGGGTCTGCCCCGTGGTATCGTCAACCAATGCAAGCAGATTGATCAACCCACCGCGGCTCTCATTAAAGATCTCAAACAACGAGGCTTACTTGATGATACCCTTGTGATATGGGGTGGAGAATTTGGGCGTACGGTGTACTCCCAGGGTAAACTAACCGCCGACGACTACGGCCGCGATCACCACCCGCGCTGTTTTACGATGTGGATGGCCGGAGCCGGCGTCAAGAAGGGGTTTACATTCGGCGAGACCGACGATTTTAGCTATAATATCGTCCAAAATCCGGTACATGTACATGACTTCCACGCTACTCTCATGCACCTAACAGGAATTGACCATGAGCGCTTGACATTCAAGGCGCAAGGCCGTCGTTACCGACTCACCGACGTTCATGGTACTGTCATTCCGGACATCCTGACCTAGTAAGGTTTAAAAACTACCTCGTATGGCGATAATAAAATTCCGACTGGGAGCGCTAACACCACTGGCAAACGTCCGGTAGTTGGTATCCAACAGGTTTTCAGCCGCTACCTGAACCATCAGGTACTTATTCAAAGCGTACGATGTGCGTAGGTTAAGCGTATACCAGGCGGGCATCCCTTCCGGAGTCGCTCCTGATTCGTTGTCTTCGGCATTCAGGCGATAGTCCTTAATCCGCTTCCAGCCATTATACAGGCTAAAAAACTCCGTTTGTAAGTGCTTATATTTCCATTGAGCGCTCAGTTTTCCGTACACGGGCGGTATGTGGTCAAGCGGCGAGGTGGTCCCGTTTTCTTCTACGATGCATCCGATGGTATTGGTGTAGGTACCTTGCAAGCGCCACCCACCCGACAGGTAGGCATTCGCTTCAAGATTAATACCTCGTACGTACGCTTTTTGCTGATTCTGGTTGGCGGTAATGATACTCGTCTGACCTTCAAACTGAATGCTGCTTTGTCCATTTAGGGTGTAGGGCGCTAACACCAACGCATCCCGCAGCCACGAGTTAAAAACCGTACCGTTCAGCTTTAACACTTTACCGATTCTTTTCTCTGCCGAAAATTCCAGGTTGTACGAATACTCCGGCTTCAAATCAGGATTAGGTACTACCAATAAACCCGGCTGTGAGTCGAACACTTTCCCCATATCGTCCACGTTGGGAGCGCGAAAACCGGTGGAGCTAAGTAGTGAAAACTTGGCCTGCCGGGTAGGTAGCCACACGAGCCCCATATTTCCGGTCAGTGCCGTGGTACTTTGCGCAGCGTTATCAAACGGAAATGGATAAAACTCCTTGGAGACAAACATTGATTTCAGGCCGACCTGATTCAACCTTGCCCCCCCGTTCAGGATCCAACGCTCTGCCAGGCTCCACTGATTGGTCGCGTACACCGCCAGCCAGTTCATGGTACTTCCGCCGTCGGGATAGCGCGTATCCGCCGAAGTAGTTTGGCGGGTCGTGCTATTTGTAAAAGTTGCCTTCGAGTTCACTTCATTAAACACGTACTCCATGCCGTACCGCAGGGTATGGGCTCCCAGCAGCTTTTGGGCATCCATGTTCAAGCTGTACACGTCAACATCTTCAACCTGACTTTTCAGATTACTACTATTCAATGAACGCGAGTTACGGCTTTCCTGAATCGCCTGATAGCCACCCGTTACCATTAATTCATCGTAGTACTTATCACCCTTCATTTGTAGCTGATACGAACCCATAAACCGCTTTTCTGGGCCGTAGTACCAATCTCCGTAGCGAAGCTTACCGTTTCGGATCTGCGTCAATCGGTCGTAGCGGGGCACATCCGACGAACCAGAATATTGAATATTCACCACGTGCTGCGTTTGCTCGGAGGGTTTATACAAAAACTTCTGAAACAGATCGTACTGATTATACCCGGTGCCTACCTGAACGTTAGGATTGGCGTTTGTTTTAATGACGTCTTTGTCGTTTTCACGAGCCACGTAATCAAGCCGCTTGCCAAAATCAGGGTAAGCAGCCCGACGATTGGCTCCCTGCCGTACATCACCAAAATCTGAAAAGGTTACGCTCGTCAGGGTACCCCATTTCTGGGTACCAATATTAATTGTTGCGTTGGTAGTCAACTCGTTATTACCCGAAGCGTAGCGCGTTAGCATTGAACTCTTTATCAAAGCAGCATCCCCTTCGGACAGCGTGGGGAGCTTTGTTCTAAAATGCATGACCCCACCAAGTGCATCACTTCCGTACACCACCGAACTAGGGCCGTATAAAATCTCCACCTGATCCAGTATGTTCTGATCAATCCGAAGTACGTTTTGTAGGTGTCCTCCCCGGAAAATAGCGTTATTCATCCGTACTCCATCAATAACCAACAAAATCCGATTAGCTTCAAAGCCCCGTAAAATAGGACTTCCACCCCCCGCCTGACTCTTCTGAACGAACACCTGTCCGCTTTGAGTCAAGAGATCGGCCGAAGTCTGCGAATTCCGGAAGGCAATATCCTTGGCCTTAATCTGTTCAATCTGGTAGGGTACCCGGTACTTCAACTCACCGAACTTGGAGGCCGATACCACTACCTCGTCCAGTTGTAAAGTATCACCGGTTGTTTGTGCACTAACACTACCTATCGGGATCAGAAGGCATAAGGCCCAAGTGTATAATTGTTTCATCTGAAACGGTACTTTGTTAGTAAAGTCGCTGAATAAGTTATCTTTTTTTACAAAAATGTAGTATTTACTTTGATTTATTTATATCCACTACTAAGCCTATTACTTTTCCGGTTTCGGGCTACTGCTTCCTGACCCACCAAGAATTTCCAACAAACGGACTACTTCCGTCAAGTGGTAGCTACCCCCTTCTACCTATCGGTTCCGGCCTTTCTTAATCGTGCCGAATCCCCCCAAACGGCACCTAAACCTTCATTTACCTGACTTCTTTTTTAACACTAGCACCATCCGCAGCAGTTGCTCCATACTCGTCTCCGAAACGGGAATATCCTTGCTGATGAAGCTATGATACTTCCATACTCCGAGTATGTCAGATGCCTCTACGGTTGCAACTACCCATTCGGGCCAAAAGTAAAATAGTAGCCATAATCAATTGATCCAGAGCAAATTATTATTATGGTGCTTATGCGGCCGGTTTGTACTTCCAATCAAATATTTTTTGCAGGTTGAATCTTAGATTCCTGT
>JBDNFP010000293.1:0-3049 GCA_041689775.1 Spirosomataceae bacterium | reverse complement strand
CTGAAGCTCTCAGGGCAACGATGGACCATCCCAAACGCCCAGAACGTACTCAACCTGAGGGCTTGTAATCTCAGCGGCCAATGGGACAACGTGGTCAACAAGATTAGAACGGCTGCTTGACAAAACTGAAATACACCCCTGACGGTACTACCCTTGGTCGGCTTGGTCATTTCGCTTACTGCCGCACAGGAGCCAGTAGTCAAAACGCCGGAAAGCCCTATGCTGGCTACTAACCGGAGCGCTATGCCGATGGTGAAAACAGCAGCGGTACCCAATGCCGAAACCACCACTATAAAAGGGACAGTACGAAGTTCCAAGACCAAAGAGCTACTAACAGGCGCTGCCGTAATACTGGTAGGAACTACCACCGGTACAATGACAGATGCGAATGGTGCTTTTACACTGAAAGAAGTGCCTCTTAATAGTAAACTCGCCATCAGCTATGTGGGTTATGAAAACAGAATGGTGGAGGTGACCAAAAAGAATCAGACCCTGAATGTAGTGTTGGAATGGCGGCAAACTACCCTGGATAAGATCGTAGTGGTAACCTACCAATCAATAATGGAATACAGGCCTGGAACCATAGCCGACAGCACTAAAAATAAGGAAGTATTTAACGTTATCGAGCAACTACCCGAATTTCCGGGCGGGATCCAGGAGCTATACCGATACCTTGGCAAAAATATAAGATACCTGACGGAAGCTTCCCAAAATGGGGTAGAGGGTAGCGTAGAGATAACCTTTACGATAAGTGAACATGGACGAATCAGAAACCCCAGAGTAACCAAGAGCCTAGGTGCGGGTACCGATGAAGAAGCCCTGCGCGTAGTGCTTAGTATGCCTTCCTGGAAGCCCGCCATGCAACATGGCCGTCCCGTGCCCACGGACTATGTATTGCCCATTGAGTTTCAAATAGATAAACCAGCACCGAAAGAAGATAAAGAAAAGCGGCAGGGAGCTGTGAACGGGGCCAAATTCTATAACTTCAATACTTCCTTCGATGTAGGTACCCCCGAAAGCATTCGGAATTTCGGTTCACCTACGGTAACCATGCCTGCTACGAATGATAATAAAGTTCGGTTTATGAATTTTTATTCAAGGGAGAAGATCTCGAAGATTATTTCAAAAGATAGTATCAGGGGTTTCCTCAGCTCAAAAATCTCTTCGCAAAATCCTCTTTAAAAGCTCGCCCGATTGGTACCACCGACTGATCATTCATGTAAAGTTGGTTACCGACGATCTTGACTATTTTAGTCATATTGACAATGAACGACCGGTGTACCCGCACAAAGCATTGGCCATCCAAAGTTTCCAACCAGTTTTTGAGCGGTTCGGATGACAGGTACTTTTTCTGAGGTAGGAATATTTCCGTGTAATCGGCGTCTGATTTGATGTACAGAATATCGTCCGTCTCAATTCTAATGTACTCG
Source organism: Spirosomataceae bacterium (assembly GCA_041689775.1). GTDB lineage: Bacteria > Bacteroidota > Bacteroidia > Cytophagales > Spirosomataceae > JBDNFP01. Next base: position 1,619 of record JBDNFP010000293.1, on the reverse strand, counting down.
TAGCCCGATTTGATGAAAATTTCTGATGGGGAATCAGGAGTTTTAGTCGGCCCTGTGTGTAACGCGGGTGTGTTTTGTAAAGGCACTTTAGAAACCGCTTTTACAAATCGCTGAAAGGGAAAGGGTTTCAATAGATAATCGACAACCCTAAACTCATAACTTTCCAAAGCATAATCCGAAAAGGCAGTTGTCAAAATAACGTACGGCAGATGGGGTACCGTTTTTAGCAAATCAATCCCCGACATCTTCGGCAGGTGGATATCCAGAAATATCAGATCGACCGACGCTGATTTCAGGTAGTCTATCGCCTGGATAGCATCCGAAAAGGTGGCCATTAATTGCAGGGTCCCGATGTCTTCGATGTATTTTTTCAGCAGCCGCTGGGCGGGCGGTTGATCTTCAATAATGATACATTTCATGCTGGACTTGTTGGGTTAACTGCATGGACAGGTGTACTTCGTATTGGTTATCCGTCTCCCGGATAGCCAGCCGATGCGCTTTGGGGTAAAGCAGCTGCAATCGTTTTCTGACATTTTCCAGTCCGATACCGTGGGCAAGGTTTTCGGTATTGGTTACTGGATGAAAATTATTCTTACAGGAAAAGTTCAGTTCACCGCTCTCTGTGAGCTGGATATCAATATCGATAACAATATTTTCCGTCTGACTGGACTGGCTGTGCTTGAAGGCGTTTTCGATGAATACGATCAGGATCAGCGGTGCTATCTGGTACTCGGGCTGGTCGATTTGGACGAAAAAATCGATTGTTCCCCGCTCTTCGATTTGTATTTCATATAGCTGCGCAAAATTTTCCAATTGCTCAACCTCCTTGGAAAAAGGGACGAAGTTTTCTTTGCATTCGTACAGCATATACCGCAATACCGAGCTTAATTTTAAGATAATTTCGGGTGTTTTGGGAGAAAATTCTATCGCGTATGAGTACAGGTTGTTGAGATTATTGAATAAAAAATGTGGGTTGATCTGTGATCTTAAAAATTTCAGTTCACTTTCTTTGATGGTGCTTTTTAGTAACTCTACTTCCTTCTGTGTTCGCAGCGCATCCCAGGCAAACTTAAAACCTGATAGCACAGTAATGACGGGTAGCACGCCCCATAAGCAAAAAAAAACACCCAAAAAGCGCCGGCCTCTGGTGTTAGGGAAATAGATTTTTTCTATCACGGCCTCTTCCAGAAAAATTACGACGGCAATGACCGCCAGCGTGTAGAGTACAAACCGTAAGTGCTTCTTCCGGTAAAGGAATTGGGGTAGTAAAAGGTAATTAATTACCAAGCCCGCCGCTGCGTAGGTTGAGAAGAAAACCAACTGGTAGGATTCTATTTGGGGGTTTCGCCTGTCGTACGAGTAAAAGATAAACACCACCACGTGCAGCAGTACCTGGAACAGGATTTCCTTGTAGGGTAGCGATGGAACAGCATCTTTGATCGACATATCTCAAAGATAAGGGTTTTCATAGCGCCTAATAACATTATAGGTTAAACGACGCTTTTACTCTACCCTACTATTTTTAGGTTCTGATAATGAGATAGTTGCTTTCTTACCCATCGAAACAGGCACATAATTTTAAAAATAAGGTCAGACCTGGCTGTTGTCTGATCGCGACT
>JBDNFP010000292.1:0-18064 GCA_041689775.1 Spirosomataceae bacterium | reverse complement strand
GCGCGGCAAGAGCGAGAAGCGCTACCCCCGCAAATACGACTTTCTGGGTTTTAGCATACAGCCTGTAATGCGAAAAGTAAACAACCGGCTGATGTTGCTTCCCGGCACCTTTGTAAGCCAATCTTCCAAGAAGGCAATACGCACAATCGTCGACGGTGGAAGTCTACGACGGATGGGGGCTTCTTTCGGAAGTCATACGTACAACTTGTCAAATAGGGCAGTCTACTAAGAACGGGGGAAATCTATCTATAAACCTCTTCCACACTCCTGGGTTCAATATTCAAAAAATGATATTCTACAAATTTCATGTACTGCTCCCAATCATAGAGTTCAAGTCCATGGACACCTGAGCGAACGTGGTATCCAATCGTGCTTTTGATAATGGGTTGGTTAACGGCAGGTTGTTTCGCCGACGTAAATGTCACATCTTCTTTGTAAAGTCGATACGAAGGGGCTGCATTGTATGTTCCAATCCACTGTCCTTTCTGATCAGCCCACAAATCGTGTTGGGCATTACTAACATAAAAGGGGCGTGGTGCCAATGTCGCTAACAATGAGTGCTGATCGACCGGCATAGCGTGTACATTTTTGGCGTATTTATTTGCATTTCTGCAAATCCAGGTTGGTAGGTAATCACACATATTTTGTAAGGTTTCGCCGTATTCACGCCGCCAGATTGCATCGCCTCCGTGACCTGCTGTTGCCAGAAGTGTCATTCCAAAACGGGTGTCTGTTACTGCGGCCCAGAGAGCTACTTTCCCACCAATCGAGCTGCCGAGCGTTGCAACCTGCTTTTTCTGTACATCTTTGTCTGTTTCCAAATAATCCATTCCGGCACGTAAAGCGTAAGCCCAGATTGCAATCATACCCCACTCATTTTCTTTTGTAAACTCCTGACCATCTTTAAAATAAAGATCTGAAATTCCACCACTTACTTTTCCTTCCTTATTACCGGAGTCGATTCCGAATGACTTATAATCAACAGTGGCCACCCCAATTCCACGGGTCATTAACTGATGCAAAGGAATTCCATTTACGGTTTTACCGTAACTCTGCGGACTGTTTAGTTTTAAGCCTTGTCGTTTGATATCATCGCCATTTGCCAAGAGAATTACCGGAACTTTATTTTTGGAATTGGTTGGAACAAAAATTACAAGAGGCATGGTAACTTTTCCAAGTTCATTTTCAAAAGTTATCAGCACATCTTTTCTGGTGCAGAGGCCATTAAAAATGGTTGGATCTTCGGAAATTAGTTTGAACGTTTTTTTAATGGGGCTCGAAGGTATAGGTACTTCTCCAAACATATTCTGGGCGAAAAACTCAACGATTTCCGGTCTTCTGAATTTCTCCCAATCTTCAACCGTTTTTATACTTTTCCCTTCGAACGAGGAAAGTACATGGGGTAGACTGTATTCCGGTACTTTGGACTCATCATAGTTCGCTTCCAGATATTTTCCTTCGTATGTTTGGGCAGTAACGTCGCACGAAATAAATGTGGCAAATGCAATCATTAAAAATTTAATCATCCTGTATTTCATTTTATTTTGATATTGAATTCTCCGTTTTTGAGTCGTGGTCCGTTTTATTGAAAAATGCCGATAATCAGCGGAATGCCGCCCGCCGGTAATTTTCCGGTTGATCCGCCGGATTCCAGCGTTTTGTCCAGGGGATTGTTAAGCAGACAGAGGATTTTCTGTTCTATCTTTACTCATAAATCAATCCAGGGCTTTCTTATAAAAACTTATTTCGACCAGAATTGGGTATTTTGCATCACAAAGGAGATAGGAAAGTAGTTATTTTAATACTGATTCAGGTTCAACCGACCACAAAGGTTACTAAATACGAGACTTTTTTCTAAACTTTTACCATATTTTATATAATTATAGGAGTATTAATTTTTATAAGAAAACCCTGTAAATCAATCAGAATTGTCAATGGATCACGCTGAGCAAATCCCGCAGGTGCGCTCGGGATCACCTCTTCAATATTTGTAGAGTTCGACATGGCGAACTTCTAGTGGTAAGCCGTTTATAACGGCTTGCGCCGCTGGATTTACGCTAATATTGCTCCCAATTCGGCAAGAAAACTGTTCAGCTTATTTCGTGGGCTATGTCTTACAGCTAATTTTTAGGTCTAAATTTGATTCTGAATTGATACATAAGAACTTCGATTTTAAGGGTACACAGCATCATTGGTTTTTAGAGCCGTGAGATACAGACCACGGTGCTTTAGTGTTTCACCATAGCCGTCAGGTTAAGAATAACCTCGGAGAGGTAAAAGCTTTAAAAATTCTTGTATTCAGATAGTTAACTAGCAACGAAAAAGCTTAACTACTGATTAATGCTAAGCTTTCACAAAGTTATAATGATCTGATTATTAATTTATTAAATATATATCTGACCTATCCGAAGTCGCTAACCTGACGGCTATGGTGCCCCCATAGACACTTGCACAATGGTACGATTATAGGCGAGATTCACAGTTTATAATTTACCTTGAACAACCTTAACCTTCGCTCACCTCCATCGAGCCATACACTGCCCTGTCAATCATTTCCACTCGTTCTCTGGAAGCCGAAAACAATGTTAACAATCATGGCGCAGCGGGCAAAACCATAGTCCTCACCACGCGGTGGACCGTTCAGAAATATCCTGCGGGTTCTAGTGGGTTTCTGATGAAAGTTAGACAATGAAAAAAGCCATCCTGACCGTAAATAATTTTAATATATGGATTTGAATTTGCAGTGTGCTTATCTACTAGTAGAAAGTTAGTAAACGGTAACCCCACCACTAGAGAAGCGGTCAGATCATAATTAATCCAACCGCCCATTTTATAGATTTACCTGTTCACTCATTCAAAATTAACCCTAGTATCCATTCACCATAAAACCACCATCCACGCTCATGCATTGGCCCGTGATATAGCTCGCCGCGGGTAAGCTGAAAAACAGCACGGCGGCGGCTACTTCTTCGGGGGTACCTACGCGTTTCATGGGGGTACGGGCGAGAATATTTTTTAGTTTTTCGGGGTCGTTAAGTACCGGAGCGGCCAAAGGAGTGCTGATGTACCAAGGAGCTACGGCGTTGACGCGAATACCATCCAGGGCCCACTCAACCGAAAGATTTCTCGTCAGCTGCGTCATGGCGGCTTTGGTCATGCCGTAAATAGAACCGCTGCTGATATGGGTAAGCGCCGATACCGAACTCATGTTGACAATACACCCTTGGCTCGCTTTCAAAAGCGGATGAGCCGCTTGGCATAGTTCAAATACCGACCGCAGATTCACCTGCATAATCCGGTCATACTCCTCGCTACTGTACTCCACCGATGGCTTCCGGATATTCATGCCGGCATTATTCACCAAAATATCAAGGCTGCCCCAGGTAGCGTTCACGTGCTCGATGATTTGTTTCGCTACCATCGGCTCGGCCATGTCAAAAGCTTTACCGATGATCGATAGATCTTGCTTGGCGGCTTCAATCGCCATTTGTTCAATATCTTCTTGGTGACGCGATATCACCATTACCTCGGCGCCGGCTTGGGCCAGCAGAAGAGCGGAAGCTTCACCAATACCTTTGGTGCCGCCGGTGACGAGTGCTTTTTTACCTTTTAAATTCCAATGAAGCATAGATTACTGGTTGTTTTTTTGGATAATTAACTAAAAAGACTCCTAAGGTAGACAAATGAATAAAATGTTATAGGTAGTAAAGGTAGAAGACGGACCTTTTATCATTTTTATAGAGAAAGTGACTTTACGTTGTAGTCAGTTTTCCTTGATTTGCGAAATTTTACAAACCCTATACCGATGTCTTCAATCAAACCCACGTATTTTATCTTGGTAATCGCGGCTGTACTTACCGTGGCGGCCTACCAGAACTCCAACCCGAGCCGGGTGGTGAGTGCCGAGCTCGACTCTTTGTATGCTCATTTAACCGAAGAGGATAAGCGTTCTCCCGAGTATGCCGTGGCGGGCCTAACCGTAGCCGAAGGTCTGGAAGCATCTTTATTCGCAGCCGAGCCAACTTTGACGAACCCCACCAATATCGATGTGGACCATCGCGGGCGAGTGTGGGTATGCGAGGCTTATAACTACCGTCCGGCGATAACCGGTAACCCTACCCACGAGCAAGGGGATAGGATTCTGATTCTGGAAGATACCAACGGTGATAGTAAGTCGGATCTAACGAAGGTATTTTATCAAGGACCAGAGGTGAACGCTCCCTTGGGAATTATGGTGTTGGGTAATAAAGTACTGGTTTCTCAAAGCCCCTACGTGTGGCTACTGACCGATACGAACGGCGACGATAAAGCGGATAAAAAAGAGATTATTTTTCAAGGGATTCAGGGCGAACAACACGACCACGGCATGCACGCCTTCGTGTTTGGGCCGGACGGAAAGCTATATTTTAATTTCGGGAACGAAGGCGGCAAACTACTCGACGGAGAGGGGAAGCCCGTCGTTGGAAAAGATGGAAAGCCACTGGATTTCAAAAAGAACCGGATGGGAATGGTTTTCCGGTGCGATCCTGATTTTAAAAACGCAGAAATACTGGGTAATAATTTTAGGAATAACTTCGAAGTCGCCGTGGATAGCTACGGTACCATGTGGCAGTCGGATAACGATGATGACGGTAACAAGGGCGTACGAATTAATTACGTGATGCCCTACGGAAACTACGGCTATCAGGATGAGTTGACCGGAGCAGGCTGGCGGGCCAATCGTACCAATATCGAAGACGAAATACCACTGCGTCACTGGCACCTAAACGATCCCGGGGTAATTCCTAACCTTTTACAAACCGGGGCGGGATCGCCCACGGGTATGGTAGTTTACGAAGGCAGAATGCTACCCAAAACTTTTCAGGATCAGATGATCCACTGCGACGCGGGCCCGAACGTGGTTCGTGCTTATCCGGTGGAGAAAAAGGGGGCCGGATATTCGGCTAGCATCGTCAATGTATTGGAAGGTACCCGCGATCAGTGGTTCCGTCCATCGGATGTATGCGTAGCTCCTGATGGCTCACTGATCGTAGCCGACTGGTATGATCCGGGAGTGGGCGGCCACCAAGCGGGTGACCTCAACCGCGGGCGCATTTTTCGGGTCGCTCCGGCGAACACGCCTTTTACGGTACCCAAGGTAGACGTAACCACGGCCGAAGGAGCGATGGAAGCTTTGCAAAGCCCAAATATGTCGGTTCGATACATGGCCTGGAATACGCTTTCTCGAATGGGAATCAAGGCAGTACCTCAATTGGAGGGTATGTACACCAACGAAACGGCCAACCCCAGAATGCGGGCTCGTGCGCTGTGGTTGCTTTCAAAAATACAGGGAAAAGATTCGCCAAACCTTGCCAAAGCCTTAAAAAACGCCAACCCTGATCTTCGTATTACGGCCCTCCGGGCTGTTTTGCAATTACCCGTTGATCCTACGCCGTATCTACTGGCGCTATCCTCGGATGCTGATCCGCAAGTTCGGCGCGAATGTGCCGTCGGACTGCACGGCGTTACTTCGCCGGGAGCCGCTGAGGTATGGGCTAAGCTCGCTCAGCAGTACGACGGGCAGGATCGTTGGTACCTGGAAGCGCTTGGTGTGGGAGCTGAAGGACAGTGGGATCGGTTTTTTACCGCGTGGTTAAAATCAGCGGGTACCGCACCGGTGGCAAGTATGGCCGGAAAAGATATTGTATGGCGGGCAAGGACGAAGGAGTCCGTGCCTTTGCTGGCGTCGTTGGCCGGAGATCCTGCCGTGGATTTAAAAAGTCGCCTACGCTACTTCCGGGCGTTTGATTTTAACCCCGGCGCGAAAGAAAAATCAGAGGCTTTACTAAAAATTATGGACGGTAGCAGCGCTAATCAGGCGGATATAAATCAAATAGCCCTGCGCCACCTGGATCCTGACTTTGTCAAGCAATCGCCCCGCGCTTTGAACTTACTCCAAAAACTACTGGACACTACCTACGGTACCAACGACTACGTGGAAATGGTAGGACGCTACGGGGTAGCCACCGAAAACAAGCGATTGTTGGAGTTAGCCATTCAAAAGCCATTCGATGCAGTAGGGCGTGAAGCCGGTAGGTTGCTACTCAATCAAGGAGGTAGCCCATTGATCAAAGCGACGTTGAGCGGCAAAGATGCTGCCCGAGCGGGCGCGGTTCTTTCCTCGATTCGTAGTGCGGGTACCAAAGAGTCATTGGAAATTTTGACGGCCGCTACTTTGAACGCCAAACAACCCTTGAGCGTTCGCCGCGACGCCGTGCGAGCCCTGGGAGGTAGCATGAACGGGGAGGATCAGGTGTTGGAATTGCTCAAAAAAGGTAGCCTCACCGGCGAAGTGAAAGCGGCAGCGGTGCAAGGAGTGAGTAGCGCCTGGCGTAAGTCGGTGAGGGCCGAAGCCGCCAAGTACCTCGACGGTGGAAGTACAGCGACCGCCCAAAAACACCCGGCAATTTCGGAACTTGTACAAATGAAGGGAGATATGGCCAAAGGGAAGTCGGTATTTACGATGTACTGCGCGGTGTGTCATCAGGTTGACGGCAAAGGGGCTGATTTCGGGCCCAAACTATCTGAGATTGGTAGTAAGCTACCCAAGGAGGGCCAATATCTGGCAATCTATTACCCCAGCGCGGGGATTAGTTTTGGCTACGAAGGCTTTGATGTGAAATTCAAAGATGGCTCTTCGGTGGTGGGTATCGTTTCCAGTAAAACCGAAACCGATTTAATCATGAAGTTTCCCGGTGGCAGTACTCAGGAATATAAGATGTCGAATGTAAAATCAATGAAGCAGCTCGACGAATCCGTGATGTCGGGTGGCTTGCAGGATGCCATGAGTACCGAAGAATTAACGGCTTTGGTGGAATACCTCAGCGCTTTGAAGAAAAAATAGAACGTAGCACCGAGAGAAAATCCCTCGTTAGTAACACTCTGTCGAGGGATTTGTATTTTACTTGGGTCTTGATTCGAGAAGAAATAATTACCTACTACTAACCTACATATTTATTCGAATGGTTTTTGAATGACAAAAAGAACCCGTATTTTTCGCCTGAAAAGATTGTGTTGAAAATTTTATTGGTTCCCTATGTCTTATAAATCAGTACCTTACAAAAAAATGGTTGTTGGGTTAGGTACTATATTAGTTATCCTTCTAAGTATTACTTCGTTCCGTTTTACGTATACTTCTCCTCATTCAGACCGTTTACTATTTTCTGAACCCAAGGCCGATACCATACGGTCTTACGAGTTACTTTCAGAAAAAGAAAAGCGGTTCCCCGAAAATGCGGTAGCTGGCCTGACCGTGGCGGAAGGGTTGGAAGCTACATTATTTGCGTCTGAGCCCATGATTTCCAATCCAACGAGCATGGATGTGGACCATCGCGGGCGGGTTTGGGTGTGCGATGCTTACAATTATCGGCCTACTATTCGTGGATATAGCAAAACCCGCTCCAAACAAGAGCGTTTACAAGGCGACAGAATTTTGATCTTGGAAGATACGAATGGTGACGGTAAAGCCGATGTATCCAAGGTGTTTTACCAGGGGCCGGAATTGGATGCTCCCCTGGGAATCTGGGTGATGGGCAATAAGGCTATCGTATCGCAAAGCCCCTACGTGTGGCTCTTTACGGATGAGGACGGTGACGACAAAGCCGACAAAAAAGAGATTATTTTCCGGGGTATCAGCGGAGCCAACCACGATCACGGGGTGCATTCCTTTGTCTTTGGCCCCGACGGCAAGTTTTATTTCAATTTCGGTAGCGAAGGAAAGCAATTACTGGATGGACGAGGTAGGGGATTTTACGACAAGTTCGATCAACCCATCAACTTCCGCAACTACCGGAAAGGAATGGTATTCCGCTGTGATCCTGATTTTAAAAATCTGGAAGTACTGGGGGATAATTTCCGCAATGGCTTAGAAGTAGCCGTTGATAGCTACGGCACAGTGTGGCAGTCGGACCATGATGAGGACGGTAGTGATGGTGTGAGGATCAACTATGTGATGGAGCACGGGAATTTTGGCTACGTAGACGAAATGGACGGAACCAGCTGGCGGATTGATCGAACTAACCTCGAAGACGATATTGCGGCCCGACACTGGCACCAAAACGATCCCGGTGTAGTGCCAGATCTGCTCCATACCGGCTCGGGAGCGCCAGCGGGAATGTTGGTGTACGAAGGAGATTTATTACCCCAACAATTTCGGGATGTGATCATCCACTGTGATGCAGGCCCTAATGTAGTGCGGGTTTACCCAATAGAAAGCCATGGTGCCGGCTACAAAGCTAGTATAGTGCCGATGGTGGAGGGTAAAAAAGATACCTGGTTCAGACCTTCTGACGTATGCGCCGCCCCGGACGGCTCATTGATGGTTGCCGATTACTATGATCCTGGCGAGGGGGAAATAGGGATTTCTGACCTAAACCGGGGGAGAATATTCCGGGTAGCACCTCCCCAAGCCCCCTATCAAATTCCTTCCTACGACCTTACATCGGCCGCGGAGGCGGTGCAGGCACTACAGAATGCTAATCTGTCGGTACGCTACCACGCTTGGAACGCCTTAAAAAATATGGGCTTTCGGGCCGAGACGGAGTTGAGTGATTTATTGCACCAATACAACGCCAACCCTCGTATGCGGGCCAGGGCTTTATGGGTGTTGAACAATATTGAAGGAGTAAGTAGTCGCCACCTCGAAAACTCCATGCGGAACATAAACTCCGACCTGCGTATTACGGCTCTGCGGGCGGTACGGCAACGGAACAGCGATCCCACGGAGTACATCAAGCGCCTGACCACCGACCGAAACCCTCAGGTACGCCGCGAGTGTGCGCTTGCCATCTATCGAAATCACACCTATGAAGCGTTAAATGTCTGGCTTCAATTGGCTCAGCAATACGAAGGTAATGACCGTTGGTATCTGGAAGCCCTCGGGATTGGGGCAGAAGGTCAGTGGGATCGGCTGTATAAAGCCTGGATCGAAAAAGTTGGTAATCCATTGACCATGCCCGCCTACCGGGATATCGTTTGGCGGGCCCGAACCAAGCAAGCTATACCCCATTTGGCCGCTTTGACGGTTGATACTGATGTTCCCTTGAAGTACCGTGAAAGGTATTTCCGGGCTTTTGATTTTACGCCGTCGGGCTATGATAAATCAATGGCGCTGCTCGGAATGACCCAAAAAAACCTACCTGACCATATCCCAATAAGTAAACTAGCCCTGTACCACTTGGGCAAAGATTACATTCAGGAAACTTTTTCGGGCAAAATAGCGCTGATCAAACTTTTGAACGAAACCTACGGTACTACCGACTACATTGAGTTAGTAGCCCGCTACGAGCCATTTTTTGAAAATGACCGTTTGTTTAAGTTAGCGACCGATAAACCTGATACCGATATCGGTCGAGATGCTGGTCGATCGCTATTGCATCAGGCATCTAGCTCCTATGTGTGGAGTAAGCTGGAAGGTAGTAATGACGAAAAGCAATCGGCCCTGTTGGCATCCATCAAGCTGGTAGGTAGCCAAAAATCATTAACTATTCTGGCTAGTGTGGCAGCGGGTACTTCCATGCCCCATGCTGTTCGGCTGGATGCCGCTCGTCATTTGGGTGGTAGTTGGGAAGGGGAGGAGTTTGTGCTCTCGCTGTTGAAAGAAAATAGATTGCATGGTGATATCAAGGCCGCCGCAATCAATGGAATTAGTCAGGCCTACCGGAAAGAGATTCGGGAAGAGGCAGATAAGTACCTTGATTTTACCCGTGGGGTAGCTAACAAGAAAGTCTTTTAAGCCCGGAAGTTTAATTTTGGGTAATAGTGTGGTATATTTTCTTGTGGTTGGACTTTATTCTATAAACCTAACATTAAGAACTTATGCGTCGCAGAAATTTCGTAAAATCTACTCTTGGCTTGGCTGGTGCTTCCATGGTAGCGGGTGAATCATTCGCTCATCCGTTGGCCAAAAATAACTTCAAGCTAAAATACGCTCCCCACTTCGGTATGTTCAAAAACCTGGCGGGTGATGATCTGATTGATCAGCTCAAATTTATGGCTGACCAGGGCTTTATGGCTTTGGAAGACAACGGCATGATGGGTCGTCCGGTGGATGTACAGGAGAAGATCGCGAAAGAAATGTCTCGCCTTGGCATGGAAATGGGGGTTTTTGTGGTCGATAAAGGCGGTAATGGCGCTAATACCCTCGCGGCCGGTAAACAAGAGTATATCGATATTTTTCTGAATGGCTGTAAGCGGGCGGTGGAGGTAGCCAAGCGGGTGAATGCCAAATGGATGACCGTAGTACCCGGCGACTTTGAGCGCAAATTACCGATCGGTGTTCAAACGGGTCACGTCATTGATGCGCTACGACGTGGTGCCGAGATTTTCGAACCCCACGGCCTGACGATGGTCTTAGAACCCCTCAGTGATAGCCCCAACCTTTTCTTGCAAAATAGTGATCAAACGTACGAGATATGCCGGGGCGTGAACAGCTCATCATGCAAAATCCTGTTTGATATCTACCACATGCAAAAAACAGAAGGGCATATTATTCAGCACATGGACTGGTCATGGAGTGAAATTGCCTATTTTCAGATCGGCGACAATCCCGGACGTAAGGAGCCTACCACCGGAGAAATTAACTACAAGAATGTATTCAAGTATATTCACGAACGCGGGAAGAAAGAAGGTAAAAGCTTCATCATGGGCATGGAGCACGGTAATTTCTACCCAGGAAAAGAGGGTGAAAATGCGGTGATCAAGGCGTACGTAGAGAGCGATAGTTTTTCTATCTAGCCTTAAATAGAAAGCATACCGAGGAGTCTGACGTAGTCGGATTCCTCTTTTTTATTCCACCCCGTACTACAAAAACCAGGAAACTACCAAGATCACATTGGTCCAAAAGTGTATATTACGTAAAATTGCAGTGTACTTAAGTTTAGACCCACTATGTCAGCACCCACGGCTCCGGCTCGTCAACAAATACTTACGTTTGAACAAACCCGTCAGAAAATCCGCCGGATTGCCTTCGAAATCTACGAGCGAAATTTTGAAGAGGAAGAGATTATCCTGGCCGGAATTACCGGAGAAGGGAATGTATTTGCGCAACTACTGGCCGCAGAAATACAGGATATTTCCCCAATAAAAACCGTCCTGACCAAATTGTTATTTGACAAAGACAAGCCACACCGGAGTACCATTTCCTTTGAAGGAGATCCGATATTGACGGATGGTAAGGTGGTTATCGTCGTGGATGATGTGCTGAATACGGGCCGTACTTTGGCGTTTGCGTTGCAGCCGTTTCTTCAATACCGCCTCAAAAAGTTACAGGTTGCCGTCATCATTGATCGCGACCACCACAATTTTCCGGTATCCGCCGACTATGTAGGGTATGCCCTTAGCACCACCTTCAACGAGCACGTAGAGGTAATTTTGAGTCAGGAGGGGAGTGAGGGAGTGTATTTGAAGTAGGGATGGCACCTACCTTTTAGTTTAGCTTGGAATAGAATTCAATACCTACCCTGTCAATGTGTGCTTTAAAAGCTTCCTCTTTGATGGTTTCGTATCTAACGAGATCAAACTGATAGGGCATTGTAGTTTCTTCATTTAGCCAATAACTGATTTGACTTAGGGTGTCAAAATCTAAGGCTGATCCTTTCAAGGCGATATCAACATCACTACCATTTCTAAAATTACCCTTTGCGCGGCTGCCAAAAATATAGGCACGTTCTACACTAGGGTACTTACAAAGGGTTTGAAGAATGGTCTCTACATCAGCTGATAAAAGGCCAAATTTAGTTTTCATCCATTTTATGCTTAAAACTTTCCAATAATTCTTTCATCACAGGGAAGTACTTATGGTGAATTAATTGTTCCATTTCCGTGGCTTTTTGTTCATCATAAGTGTGGGCGGTAAGGTTTCTATCTAGTAACAGCTCCATCCAATGATGCCCGTTTTCTAACAAGCCAATCTCAAAGGCTTTTTTGAGCGCACTTCGAGGAGACTTGACGTCGATAAAGCCCAATTCTTCCAAATAGTCCTTTAATAACTTCCACGCAAGCTCAAAACTCATTTCAAAGAATTGGATGATACCTGCTTTTTGAACAATATCGGGGTCTGGTATTTGCAAGGCATTCTCCAAATACTGCATCGACTTTGTGTAGTTCTGAAAACGTTGTTTCCAGCGAATATCCTGTTCTTCCATGGGAGGCAGCCGTTATGCTTAGTGTTTAACTACTTATCTAAATTGCTCTTTCTAATCTAGCAGTGCCAATACATTCTCCCTCGAAAGTGACTTTAAGAACCCTTCCTCATTAGATATTAAATTATTGGCGAGTTGCCGTTTGGACTGCTGCAAGGCAAGGATTTTTTCCTCTACTGTATTCTTAGTGATAAACTTATAGGTGAATACCGTGCGGTGTTGTCCGATCCGGTGGGCGCGGTCGATGGCTTGGGCTTCAATGGCGGGATTCCACCAAGGGTCCAGAATAAATACGTAGTCGGCCGCGGTTAGGTTAAGGCCAACTCCGCCGGCTTTCAGAGATATCAGGAATAGTTTAAGCGTTGGATCGTTCTGGAAACTTTCAACCTCTTTCTGACGATCCTTGGTAGAGCCATCCAGATACGCATAGCGAATCTTCTTGTGGTCGAGATACTGCCGGAAAAGATCAAGGTGCTTGACAAACTGACTGAAAATAAGAATTTTATGATTTTCACCAATGGCAGTCTCCAGTTTATGGATTACATCTTTAAACTTACCCGAATCGCTTTCGTAGTCGGGTTCTACCATGCGAGGATGGTTAGCCAACTGCCTTAGCTTGGTGAGTCCTTGCAGTACCACCATCTGGGAGCGGGACATGCCATCCTGTTCAAAGCGTTCCAGAATTAGGTTCCTGAAGTAGGACTTTGCCTCTTCGTACTCTTTCTCCTGATCCTCGCTCATTTCACAATACTGAATACTTTCTACCTTTTCGGGTAGGTCGGTGGCTACCTGTGATTTATGACGCCGCAGGATAAACGGCTTGGTATGGTGGTAAAGCCGCTGTATTTTATCCTCATCATTCTTTTTTTCAATCGGTACAAGGTACTCCCTACGAAAAAATGACTGTCCTCCGAGCAGTCCAGGATTAATAAAGGTCATCTGCGACCATAAATCCAGGGTGCTGTTTTCTAACGGAGTACCCGTCAAAATGAGTCGGTGGGCGGAGTTGAGCTTCATGACGGCCTTCGTAATAGCGGAGGAAGGATTTTTGATCGCCTGTGATTCATCCAGAATAATGTAATTAAACCTGAATCTTTTCAAAAGATCCACATCCAACCGCACGATACCGTAGGAAGTCAGGATAAGATCATAGTCAGTAAACTGTTCGGTATTCTTATCCCGGTAGGTGCCGGTATACATAAAAATCTTTAAATCCGGCGTAAAACGTCGTGCTTCCAAATCCCAGTTATAAAGTAGGGAGGTAGGCATGACTAATAGCGTAGGCGCCGCCACCCCGGCTTCCTTTTCTGATTGCAGCAGAGCTAGGGTTTGCACTGTTTTTCCTAAACCCATATCATCGGCCAAACAGCCCCCAAAACGGTATTGGTTAAGAAATCGTAGCCAATCGTAGCCGGCTTTCTGGTAGCGTCGTAGTTCCCCCTTGAAATTGATCGGAGGTTCGTAGGCCTCTATTTCCTGGAAGTCCCGTAGACCTTCGAGTTTACGACTAATAATCGTGGTGGCGAGGCTCTCTTGTTGCAATTCCTGTACGAGCATCAGATGGTGCTTTTTCAGGCGTAGACCATCGTGGTCATCATGCGACTCGATAAAGGTGAAGAGTTCAGAATAGCGGGTAAACCACCATTCGGGGATAACTGCCGTCTCCCCGTTGGGTAGCTGAAATTCCTTTTTTCCGTTCAGGATATAGCCTCGTAGTTTAATGAAGGGTATCTCGTACTCCCCAAACCGAACCCGAGCGTAGATATCGAACCAATCGTTGCCTTCTTTGATAGAGACATTGAGGGAAGAGTAGCCAAGAAAATATCGTTTGGTGTTCGTGGTGTTCTGTTGTATCTCGATACCCTGTTCGGTCAGGTTTGACATCTGTTGGTTGAGCCAGTCAAATGCCTCGATTTTGGGCATAAACTGTCGGCCTTTCCGTAAATCAAGCCCCCAATCTTTGATTTGATTGATCCGGTTGCTTTCGAGGGGTAGGTCCCGCTTTACTTTATGGAATATATAATCATCGCCTTTTTTCTCTAAACTTACATTGGAGGCGTGGGCAAAGCTATCGAAGTGAAACGAGAACTGACCGTATTGAAACGACAGATCAAATACCACATCGCTGCCTTCCAATTGATCTTCCTCTGCCTCGTTGTCCCCAAAGAGTACAGGTACCTTGCTTCCTTTAGCGTAACTTTCTGTAATCGTAATGACCGGTTTGGGTGTCAGAGTTTCGCGTCTTATTTCAAAACCTTTGGATACCACATCGTAGGAGGCTATGAGTGGTGTCACAAACTTCCGGTAGTACTGATCCTCTACGTTGCGGGGAATCATGATAAACTTTTTATTCAGGAAAGGCCGGAGTTTTTTTCCGTCGACCTCCCCTTCAAAATGGTACAAACCTTCGTTTACGACCAGCCAAGCTGGCTCATCGCAGATGACCATTCCACCAGAGTATTGAAATTGAAGCTTTTGCCCTTCGTGCAAAATCGTAGGAAAGTAATGGGTATTATCATCATTCCGCATGAAATAGAAGCGGATTTTAGCTTTTTCCTCCTTCCATTCCACTTGCTTCCAAGTAGGGTCGCCGTCATTACCCATCATGAAGATATGCTTCCCCCTCAGTTTATCCAGAATACGGGCTTTGCCGTTTTCCAGGTAACCAGAAATAGCTTCTTGAATCAGCTTGTCGCCTTTCTGGGTATCATATATTTTCAAAAAGAAATCAACCGGACTAAGTTTTCGGGGATTGAATTTACGCAGAATGACATCCTGTTGGAGATCATCAATCATTTTTACCAGCTCGAAATCAGTCTTGTCGAGTCCGGCAGCAAATTCTTTGACATTCTTGGCCGAAATATTTTGGTTGAGCAGGGTAAGGTTACCCTTGGCGTCTAGTTGTACCACAAAAGATTCAAAAAGATAGCCCAGGTACTCGTGTTGAAGCAACGAGTATATGATCTGGTAGGGTTCGGTAGTAGATACCTTCATAATTTGGTCAAAAACTCAATGGGCTCAGGCGTTTGAAATTAGAAACGAAGCATTGCGCTGCGAAAAAGCCGGTTGACCCTTGGATCTCATTAAAAGAAGCATTTCGTAACGTAATTCGGTCGTTTTGCATAGAGAACGATACCAAATATACGAGGATGGATAGCAAAAACAAACAAAAAATAAGCTTCAAAGTTTAGGTAATATCCTCACTTTAAAAGTGCCGACTATTGGTTGTTTATTCCTATTTTGCAGAAATAAACCTGATTAACAGGTAGTAAGCAACGACGGTTTTCTCCCCACGAAGAGTTTTAATATTGGTCAAGCCCGGAATGATACAAACCCAATTGAGTATAGTAGGATTTACCCTGTTGTCTATGATCTTTACTTTACCTGCTTGTGGCCAGGGGAGTGCGGAGGGTAATAGCCTAGCAGAAGATGGCCTAAACCCAAAAAAGAGCAAAAAAACGTGGGTGAACCTACGGGGTGGGGTAGTGTTGCCTGATTTTTACAAGCGTTCGGAAGATGCGGTGCGTTCCCCTGTACTTGATAACCCTTTGGTTGGTTTTCAGGGTGGATTAAGTATCGAAATGGCGCACTCTCGCTGGTATGGTGCCAGAGTGGAGCTTTCCTACGTAAGAAAAGGAGCGAGGGAGGTTTTTGTAGAACCGGGGAATACCCTCGAAAGTACTACTAAATTGGATTATATTCAGGCAGTAGTGATGCCGGTAATCATAAAGCCTGGTTTACGAAAAGTGCAACCATTCATAGGTTTCGGTGGATACGCCGGATACCTAGTGCACGTTGATCAGAGCCTTTTGGTAAATGGTAGGGCACGTGCGTCCACCATTAATTTTGGCGATAATTTTAATAAGCTGGATTATGGCTGGGCTCTGAGCGTAGGTTGTTATTTAGGGCGGCATCCGATTGAACTCAGGTACGAAGCAGGGCTAGCCGAGCTATTTCAGGAAAGGAAAATTCCTTCGTCAGCTCGCAATCAGTCGGTATCTTTTCATTTTTCATTGTAGACTTAATCATGATGCAATCTAAAAAATCGCTCTACCTTTTACTTTTTCTGGCGGTGACGCTCTTTCACTGTGATCGTCCCCGAGAGATGCAGCCACTGAGCGAGTACTACGAATACTTATCCACCGAGGGCATTGAACTGACGCTGGATAGCCGTCAGAAAAAGGAAGTAATTCTAACTCTGGATACTGATTCATTACGGTTTACTGCCAAAGCGTTTGATAAAAATAAAAAGCAAGTACCGAACGCACTTTATACCTACTGGGTGAATGATCAACTCCTATTAGGGTCAGCGTTCTTACCTCAGCAAGAAGGAGAATATAGATTAGAGGCCAGATTAGGAGATGTAGTAAGTAATACGATACTCGTCCGCGCCATTGATCCTCGAAATTATATTGGAACCATTCAATTATCGATTCGCCTTCCGAGGGGAGAACTTATCGCTGACAATGTTTCGGAGGCTGTAATCGAAACCGAAATTCTGGATAAGCAGGGAAGTAAAGCATCCTTTGACCTCAGCCGGGCCTTAACGTTCTACAAAAATGGCGAAGTATTTAGGGATACGATATTCAAAACGGATAAAGCCGGATCCTACATTTTTAAAGCGGAGGCATTCGGAAAGGTAAGTGAAAATCTCGTGGTGAAAGTGTTGTCACTTGCGGAGGCGAATATAATTACGATACCCATTGTATTCCATTTGTTTAATGTAGAAATATCTCAGGTTAAGTTGAGAGAACAGGTGGATATTTTGAATAAAACCTTTCGGGATAGTTATAACCCATTGAATGGCCCCAAAGCCGAGCGGCATTCGGATTTTCGCTTGCAGTTTGTGCTGGCAGAAAAAGATCCCGTGGGCCGGACTATGCCCCAACCCGGTCGTGACTACATCGACGCTGGAAGGACTATCTACACCGAAGCGGCTATGTTGGATACCATCGGCTGGCAGCACTATTGGAATCCGGAATACTACATCAATGCTTTTGTGGCAGATTACAAAGACCCAAAGACAAACAATGCCCCTTGGTCGGGGTTAGCTTATCTACCGAGCGTTACCCAGTTTCTAGAAGGGGCGGTTGTCCGGGCAAAAGGGGGCAACCCCAACTACCTATTCGGAATGTTCCTCATCCCGGACGTTTTCAATGGACCAAATAGCATTACTACGCATGAAGTTGGGCATATGCTTGGGTTAGGGCATTCCTTCAATGATAGTAGTTGCTCCGGCGATGACGATTTTTGTGGCGATACTCCTGCCTATAACTACCGTCTGTATACGAGCAATTCGGGAAAACAACGGCAAGCCTGCGACGGAGCAGCCTTTCTGTCTACCAACTACATGGATTACGGGAATTCATTCTTTAATTCTTTTACCATCGACCAATCGATTCGAGCCCGGCACGTACTAAATTACGGACTGTGGTTACCGACGCCCTTCAATGGCCGCGTTCAAAAAAATGGTCGAATATCCGGCGTACCGGGCTATATTTCCCGCCCTACCGTGGTAAGTGATCTAAGACCCGTGTTGTGCGAGCTGAGCTTGGAATAGTGGGAAGCACTTAAAAAAAGAGAGGTTACGCTTTTTTGCGTAACCTCTTCGTTATTTGTACCGAGGACGGGGGTCGAACCCGTACGAGCGTTTCGGCTCACAGGATTTTAAGTCCTGCGTGTCTACCAATTCCACCACCTCGGCACGATACTCACAATCGGAATTGTAGAGTGTCTATTAACAAGAAAAGCACCTTGGAAGGTGCTCGCCCTGTTGGAGCAGAAGACGAGGTTCGAACTCGCGACCTCAACCTTGGCAAGGTTGCGCTCTACCAGCTGAGCTACTTCTGCGTGTACCATTCTTTCGTTTGGTGATGCAAATGTAG
>JBDNFP010000291.1:0-1960 GCA_041689775.1 Spirosomataceae bacterium | reverse complement strand
TGGGTCAGGTCGGCAAAATGGTCAGCCAGATTCGTGCAGGTGTAGTTGACTTGGCTCGAAAGAAGGTACTGGCAGTAAAGTTCGCGCGTTGTTTTCATCCCATAAGTTAATAAAATTTCAGTTTTGCGAAAGTCCTATATTTTTAAAAAACCCTTCGTGCTGATCGCGGAGGGTTTTTTGCTTAAAACCCAATTTTCTCACCCTCGTTGGCCAATCTTCGGGCTATTTCCAGACTTACCCATTCCCGGAATTTACTTTTCCAATTGTCCGATCTCCTGGTGAAGCAGGGCATTCTCAGACCGTAGCTCTTCGTTTTCTCGATGAAGTCATTCTGTTTCGGATAGGGCATCCGTGGTAAGCCCTTATAGAGCGGGTAGCGAAGTATCCAAAAGTTGGGTAATGAGTCCAGGCTCGATAGAGTAGGTTCGGTGCATCCACGCTCAATATTCCTATTCCTATAGGCAGAGGTAGATACGTGTAACAGATCAGCCATGCTCTCCTGAGATAGTCCCTTTTTAAGTCGTAGCTGACGAATACGTTCGGGTAAGTTCATATACGATGTTGTGGTATAGTGTTTACGATATTGAGGTAACATCTAAAAGTAGTAAAAAGTATCCCGAAGCGATTCGGGATGGAGAAGAGGGAAACGATAGTAGGGAAATGTTTTACCTATCTATTCTCACAAATTCCGATAATTTATCACCGTGACCGACTAGGATAATTGAGTAAAATAGTCAAATTTGTGAACGTGGTTGGCTTGGCTTACCCGGCTTTCGAAACTATGCAAGGGCGGTTTTCGTTAGTAATAGATAAGTTTGATCAGCAGAAAGTTCCTTTTCTGTTTTTATTTTAAAATACCTATTTAAAAAAATTAATAATGAACTACGGAGACGAATTCAGAAAATTCGCTGTACACCACATGGGGCTTAATGGCCTGACGGTGGATGGCTATGTAAAGCACTCGATTGAAAGTATGACCCGCGCCGTCATTGAGGAGCGCCCCATGAACTTCCGTGAGGTAGATGTATTTTCAAGGCTTATGGCCGACCGCATCATTTTTATGGGCACGGGTGTTGACGACAATATTTCCAATATCGTGGTGGCTCAGCTCTTGTTTTTGGAATCGGCTGATGCCAAGAAAGATATTCTGATGTATATCAATAGCCCCGGTGGTTCTGTGTATGCTGGTTTGGGTATTTACGATACAATGCAGTATGTACGTCCCGACGTAGCCACGGTTTGTACCAGCCTTGCTGCTTCTATGGGAGCGGTACTATTGGCGGGTGGTGCAGCTGGTAAGCGTTCGGCCTTACCACACGCACGCGTGATGATTCACCAGCCATCTGGCGGTGCTCAGGGACAGTCAACAGATATCGAAATCACGGCTCGTGAGATCGTGAAACTACGCGATGAATTGTACGAAATTCTGGCGATACATACTGGAAAAAGCAAGGAAGTAATTGAGAAAGACTCAGATCGTGATAAGTGGTTCAGAGCCATTGAGGCAAAAGAGTATGGCCTTATTGATGAAGTACTTACACGGGATAAATAATAATAGCGGGTAAACTTATTCAGGCCGGTGGGCGTTTCCTTGGAAACCTTACCGGTTTTTTTGTTGTACGGTAGGAACGGTTTTCCTATAAAATTTAGTTACTTTCAAAAACTGGATTAATTCATCAAATTTATCTAATTGAGCCTTTTTGTTTGAGCATTTGGATTGATTTAAAATTCCGCAAGCTAATGTTCTTATTCCAGCCATTGAACGTGATAAAGACTTTTTTTTGATGTTAGATTATCTTCTGCGAATGTAACATCTCGAATGTGATTATTAACCTCGACTGCCCAATGACCTCTAATGGCATGACATAATTCTAAATAATTATCATTTTGGTTAGAGATAAATAGTTGGCCATATTTAAACATACATTTATTTAATTGAGCAGTTGATGGAAAACTCCGA
>JBDNFP010000290.1:0-13639 GCA_041689775.1 Spirosomataceae bacterium | reverse complement strand
TAGCTAATATTCTATATATCAAATACTTAAAAAAAGCTAACAGCTACAAACTAATAGCTGTTAGTTACTCAGCTAATTTATTGCATATTTCCCATTAAAATTCGAACTATATGGTAACCGGGTAAAACTCCACAACACCTTTTTCTGATTAGTCATCCAGGGTTTGATAAATCATTCTGATAAAGGTGGCTTCGCTTGTATCTCCCGATAGGCTTTGGGTTTGCTTCATCAACACTGCCACAATTTTCTCCTTTGGATCGGCAAAGTAATTGGTATTAAAGTACCCTCCCCAATTAAATTTCCCGACGCTTCCAAGACCTTTGTCGTGACCAAAAGGAGTGACGACACTGAACCCCAAGCTGAAATACATGGGGCCATTTTCACCACCATACAAAGTACCCGTCTGATTTGAGACGGTTAGCTGCTCCGTAGAGTAGCTACTCAGGAAGCGTTTGCCGTTGAATGCCCCCCCGTTGACGAGCATTTGCAGGAAGGTGGCGTAGTCTTTAGCCGTGGAAGACAATCCTGCTCCGCCTGAAAAGAACGTTTTAGCACCTTTTCGTGGGTAATCCGGATCATAGAACGTTACCGGGAAGGCTTGCCACTGACCATTCATGGGACGGTGAATGGTTACTAACCGATCACTTTTTGATTCCGGTAGATAAAAGTAGGTATCCTTCATTCCCATCGGCTCGAATATCCGGGTCCGGAGGAAAACATCAAACGGCATACCCGACATAATTTCAATAAAATAACCCAAAACGTCCAATCCCTCCGAGTAAACAAACTTTTCACCCGGATGATGGTGCAGGGGTAATTTTGCAAGTTTTTTGATGTTATCAGAAATGCTTACAGGCTGAGTCGTATACAAATCCACAATTCCGGTCTTGTTGTATAAGGCCTTGAAACGTTCATCTCCGTCAATGGCGCCGTACCCCAGCCCCGAGGTATGGGAAAGAAGTTGCCGGATGGTTATTTCTGATTTTGCCGGCTCGGTGGTGTAGGTACTATCACTGAAACGGAAAGACTTCAATACCGTTGGATTTTTAAACTCCGGAATATAACGAGAAATAGGGTCATCCAACCCAAATTTACCCTCTTCGTACAGCATCATGACCGCCGTGGCCGTGATCGCTTTACTCATGGAGGCTATCCGAAAAATATTATCTTTCTGCATTAGTTTACGGCTTTGCACATCCGCAAAACCATAAGCCTGATGGTACACAATCTGCCCATTTCGAATAAGGATCGCTACCAGTCCGGGCAGTTTTTCGCTCT
Organism: Spirosomataceae bacterium; assembly: GCA_041689775.1. Taxonomy (GTDB): domain Bacteria; phylum Bacteroidota; class Bacteroidia; order Cytophagales; family Spirosomataceae; genus JBDNFP01. The sequence continues at coordinate 12,361 of JBDNFP010000290.1, read as the reverse complement.
CGACAAAACCTTTCATTACCTTATCAAGGCGTTCTAAACGTTCGGTAGAAATACCTACCGTTTCGGCACTTTTTGCGTCGGACAGTGTTTGGTATGGGATGGAGGTGGTAAGCTTGGTTTGGGCCAAGGCAGGTAGTACTATTACCAAGGCTAGTAGTTGAAGTAGATTTCTTAATTTCATAGTATACTTAGTAGTCAAGGTTTACGAAGGGTAAAGGCTAGAGTTTTGAAAAAATACCTGAAAGGGGGTACCTGAAATTCAAAAAGTGGAATAAGTCCAAGGCCTACCCCACTTTTTGAAGGATGAAAATAGTGCCTTTTAGTTAATACGCACTACGGTAGTCGGGTCTCCGGCTTCTTCGGCAATGAGGTACTCGCCGGTTTTAGAAATGGATTTCCGGGTTAACAACTCCCCTAAGAAACCTCCCAGAAATAGCTGGGTACCGATAATAATTACCGTTAGCGCCAGGAAAAACAAGGGATTATCCGTCACGTTACGATAAGGCTGACTAGTGTATATATTGTAAAGCTTTTCGGCAATAAGCCACGTAGTTAGCAAGGATCCAAAAAAAAACATCAGCGTACCGATACTACCAAAAAAGTGCATGGGGCGTCGTCCAAACTTATTTACAAAAGCAATAGACAACAAATCCAGAAAGCCGTATATGAATCGTTCGAGGCCAAACTTGGTGGTACCATATTTACGCGCCTGATGCTTCACGGGCTTTTCGCCGATGCGCCCAAAACCATTCCACTTAGCTATAACCGGAATGTAACGGTGCATTTCTCCGTAGATAGTCAAGCTCTTGACTACTTCCTGACGGTAGGCTTTCAGTCCACAATTAAAATCATGAAGATTTACGCCCGAAATAGACCGCGTAACGGCATTAAACAGCTTAGTTGGCAAGGTTTTACTCAAAGGATCATACCTTTTTTGCTTCCAGCCCGACACCAGGTCGTACCCTTCCTCCTTTATCATTCGGTATAGGTCCGGTATTTCCTCGGGGCTATCCTGCAAGTCGGCATCCATAGTAATGATCACATCGCCTTGTGTACTCTGAAAAGCCGTTTGCAACGCGGCGGTTTTGCCATAATTACGCATGAAACGAATCCCTCTCACATTTGGATTTTGTAGGGAGAGAGTATCGATTACCCGCCATGATTTATCAGTACTACCATCGTCGACAAAAAGAATTTCGTAGGTATACTGATGCTCAGTCATCACCCGTACGATCCAGTCGTGTAGTTCGGGCAAAGATTCATCCTCATTGAAAAGAGGTATTACAACGGATATTTGAATAGGATGGTCAATCATCAGTAGGTCAGAATATCAGGTAAAATTCCTGTAAAAGTTTACGAAATGCAACTGTATAGGTTGTACCATCGGATTCGAAAATAGCAATTTCGGAACTAAGAGTGATTTTATTCCTTTCAGTTCCAAAGGCAAAGGTAGTCATTCTGCGCAAGGGGCTTTTGGTGAAATCATGGTAAAGAGTGAGTTCGTTTACAACCCGCCAACCCTGCCCCAAGGCTTTATTAACCACTACCTTAGACTCATCGGGCGGCAACAACACCGCCCACCTTCCATCGTCTTTTAGTAAACGACGAACCGATAGTAATAGGTCAGTAAAGGACAGGTATTCAGCATGATGAGCTCGGTTTTTTTGACTGCTGGGGGACCGTAAATCCTCTTGAAAAAAGGGTGGATTGGTAATAATAAGATCGTACAAATAGGGTGGACTATGCTCCTGCACCGAATTAAAGACGACCGAAATACGGTCAGCAAAGGGACTTTGTGCGCAATTTTCAGCCGCCTGACTAGCCGCGGCTTCATCAATTTCGATGGCATCAATCCTAGCCGTAGGGTTTTGCTGAGCTGCCATGAGGGAAAGCAATCCGGTACCCGTCCCAATATCAAGGATTCTTTGCGAGGACTGATACTCGACCCAAGACCCAAAAACGCAAGCATCGGTACATACCTTCATGACACACCGGTCTTGGTGAACGGTAAATTGCTTAAATCGAAAATGAGTATTTCTTGCCATGCGCTTTGAAAGTGGACTATTTACGCCCAAAATCAGCCGGATTTTCTCCCCAGTACTCCGTTTCCCATTTTAGGATTTTGTTAGAATACTTATTATCCGCTAACCAACGCTCGGCCCGTTGTAGGAGCTCAAACAAGGGTTTGTTGCGGGGAGTGAGAACTAACTTCGTGTTGGCATGCTTTTTCTTAATCCAGGCCATGGCCGTTTTTGAGTCGGTATAAAGGGGCAGATTACTATCATTGGCTTTCAGATAGGCAAGACCATGGACAATGGCCAAAAACTCCCCAATGTTATTGGTTCCCTCCGCAAATGGCCCTTGAAGAAAAAGCCTTTCCCCGGTTTTTAGGTAGGTACCTTGGTATTCCATGTCGCCACTTGCGGTGTTCCAGGCGGCATCAACAGCAATACTATCTTTAATGGGTTTGCCAATATTGGCAGGAGCAACTTTGGTAATCGGGGTAGATTTATCTTTCTTAGTAACGAACTCCCAATAATTACGCTCGATGGCTCTTTCGGCCTCGGCTAAGGTATCAAATGATTTGAACCTTGCATCAACGAAGCCCTTTATCTGAGCCTCACACTCCTTCCAGTCGGTGTATACTCCCGATTTTCGCCCTTCCCACACTACGTAGTACTTTGATTTCTTAGCCATAATTGCGCAATTGAAACGCCTTCTAGGGTTTTTCGATAGAATATTTGAATATTTGTACTACACTATAATCGAATTAACCCAAACTAATGAAAATTGAATTTAAATATGCCACTATCATTACGGTGGCTTTGTTTTTTTGGTTATGTTTTGAATTCTGGATTGGATTTCATGATGCATTTGTCAACTTCCTACCCGTTACTTCCATCTTAACGGTATTTATCTGGGGTATTGCTTTGCAAAAAGCAATCACAGAGAAAAAGAAGATTTCCAAGCTTACGCCCTGGAACTACGGAAAAGGGGTTAGAACGGCCTTACTAACTACACTTCTTGCCCTTCCTCTCCTGCTACTTAGCCGTTGGGTTTTCTACGACCTAATCAACCCTGACTTTTTTAACAACGTCATGATTAAAGGAAGAGAATGGATCTCGCTTTCGGCACCAACCCAAGACAACTTCGATAATTCGGTAAAAATGATGGAAGACTTTTTTGAGATGAAAGCCTACCAAGGGGTTACCCTTTTCTTCAATATCTTATCAGGGTTGCTATTTTCGGTGACATTACCTCTCCTTTCATTGAAAAAGTAAAGGATCAGGCGTTTTCTTCCCAGACTTTGGTGATTTCGATGATCACCTCCACCGCTTTTTCCATATCCTGTACAGAAACCCATTCCAGCCGGGAATGAAAGGCGTGCTCACCGGCGAATATGTTGGGACAAGGAAGGCCCATAAAGGAAAGCCGGGAGCCATCTGTACCACCACGAATTGAACGGGGTTCGGCCGTCAGGCCAACCCTTTTCATTGCTTCTACTGCATTTCCAATTACTTCGGGGTACTTATCCAATACTTCCTTCATATTTCGGTACTGCTCCGTAATCTCAATAGTTACTTTGGAGTGAGGATAATAGTCCATTACCTGATCCACAAAAGTCTGAATCAACTCTTCTTTTTGTTTCAGACCAATGAGGGTAAAATCCCTGACTATGAAGTCCAATGTAGCTTCGTCCTGTCCGCCTTGGATTGAAACCGGGTGGATGAATCCCTCCTTCCCTTCCGTTGTTTCGGGAGACAAACTGTCTTTGGGAAGTGCTGCCACGATATCAACCGCAATTTTAATCGCATTTTCTAGTTTACCCTTCGCAAAACCCGGATGAGTACTTACCCCCTTCACGATAATCCTTAGGGAATCCGCCGAAAAGGTTTCGTCTTCCAGTGAACCAAGAGACTCACCATCGACGGTGTAGCCAAAGGCTGCACCCAATTTTCCCATGTCCAACCTCTCCGTGCCTCTACCTACCTCTTCATCGGGAGTAAACAGTATTCTGATCGGACCATGAAAGATTTCCGGATGTTGCATCAGCAGTTCAGCGGCGGCCATGATTTCTGCTACCCCGGCTTTATTATCCGCCCCCAGCAGGGTGGTACCGCTTGCGGTAACAATATCGTTTCCAAGTTGGTTAGCTAAGTCAGGGTGCTCGACCATCCGTACTACCTGAGATGGATCATCCGGTAATATGAGGTCTTCACCCTGCCAGTTGGCATGAACAATCGGTTTTACCTGAGCACCCGATACATCGGGAGAAGTATCAACGTGGGAGCAAAAACAGATAACCGGGATGTTTGGCTTTAAACTCGTAGCCGGAATAGTAGCGTACACGTACCCATGCTCATCCAAATGGGCATCTTTGATCCCAAAAGCTTGTAGTTCTACCACCAGAATTTTACTCAAATCGCGTTGCTTATCCGTACTGGGGAAGCTTAACGAATCAGGATCTGATTGAGTATCGATCTGGACATAACGCAGGAACCTTTCTAAAACCGTGGACATACATGGTCTGGATTTAATAGTTTCGATGATGATTATTCTTGACTATTGAGTCAAAATCTTTGAAAGATCTGCTGGTGAATAGTTGATATTTTTCAGGGTCTTATTATCCGAAGTCCTGAAAACCAAAAACTTACCATTATCTTCCTTATAATAACACTCTGATCCTTTGGCCTGGTAATGGGCCACGGTCGCTTCTGCTTCCTCTACGGTTTCACAGGCCTTGGACATATTGGAACGTTGTACTTCATCAAAAAGATCTCTAAACTTTTCACCCAGTCCAAATTCAAGTACCGCTCCGGATAGAACGTATTGGAGGTCACACAAGGCATCGGCTACCTCTACGATATCCTTTTCCAGGATGGCTACTTCCAGCTCTTTCAATTCCTCGGCGAGTAAAGCTATTCGCAAACGGCAACGATCCTCGGCCGGAATGGTAGGGGTATCAAGTATTGGGTGTTTAAAAGTCCGGTGAAAATCCACCACCTGATTAAGACTATCGAGTTGTTTCATAAAGCTCACACTAAAAAGTTTAATGGTAAGTAGCTTATAGCTATTTAGGTTCCTTATTTATTTGACTAATGAATAATTTTAGGGTTTAACTAACTCTAAAATGTAAACCATTTCTTTGAAAAAACTTAACCTACAATAAAAGATTAACCTTGAATAATTTAACGGCAATGGCCAGCAGGATAATACCAAATACCCGGCGAAGAATATCTGATCCGGCTTTTCCTAGCTTTTTTTCAATCCAGGCTGACGATTTCAACACAATGTAAACAAGTAAGAGGTTTACTACTACCCCAACCAAAATATTGGGCAGATCGTAGGTAGCCCGGAGCGAGATCAGGGTGGTCATAGTACCAGCACCCGCAATAATCGGGAATGCGATGGGTACAATAGATGCGGAGGTGGTATCAACGTCGCCGTGTTTGAAAATATTTCGGCCCAAGATCATTTCCAATCCCAACAAAAAGATGATAATGGCACCAGCTGCGGCAAATGAAGAAACATCTACACCGAAGAGAGCAAGAAGCCGTTCTCCGAGAAAGAGAAAAGAAACCATGATAACTCCGGCAGCGATGGTTGCCTTTTCGGACTCAATGTGTCCTACTTTTTTTCGTAAATCAACAATAATAGGGACGGCACCGATCACATCAATAACCGAAAATAGAATGAGTGTAACAGAAGCAATTTGCTTAAAATCGAACATGTCTGCTTAGAATTTTAATGACCCGGCAAAGGTCAGCAAAACCCCAATCATGCCCAAGAGATTCTCGATTTTAGCGCAAAATACTCGGGTTACTAGGACATGAACCCGTTAGGAATGAAGTTTAGAAACGTATTGAATACCTTAGTATACTTCTCAGCATCAACCCTGTATAAGTAGGCGCCTTTTTTAGAAAAGCCTTTCTGTTTTTCATCCAATTTTACAAGTAGACCAGTGGAAAGTATCTTTCGACTAAAATTCCGCTTATCAAACTTATAATCAAAAATAGCCTCGTAGAGTTTTTGTAGTTGGGGAATAGTAAACTTCTCAGGCAATAATTCGAAGCCAATTGGATGCTGCGTAGCCTTGTATCGTAAACGTTCAATAGCAAGCTGTAACATGCCAGCATGGTCGAAAAGGAGGGTTGGTAACTCATGCATCGAGAACCACTGAGCTTCGAAAGTATGCGAGATTACATCATCATAGTCGGCAACATTAATCAGGGCAAAGTATGATATAGACACAGTTCGCTCGACCGGGTCTCGGTCTGGACTACCAAAAACATACAGCTGTTCAAGATAAATATCCCGTAAGCCCGTTAATTCGTTTAAAATACGAGAAGATGCCGTTTCAAGATCTTCGTCAGGCTTCAACCAGCCGCCCATTAATGACCACGTGCCATCGTATGGCTCAACGCCTCTTTTTACCAAAAGAAGTTTTAATTCATCGCCATCGAAGCCGAAAATAATGGAATCTAGCGCAACCAGGCATTTCGTCTGCGCCTGGTATTGTTCAAGCATTCTGTTTATCACCAGGAAGGTTTGTTTGGTTATGTTTTATTTAGGAAAATATACCTGCTTACAGAATCTACTCAAATCAAGCGATAGTAACTGAATCCAAGAAGTCTCTGAGCATTTGGAAGTCTTCATTAGTAATTGCAGGAAAATTAGCAATGCGTAGAGAAGTCGGCTTCCATTCTCCATAGCCGTTACCCAAGCTAATACCCTCCGCGTTGGCCTTTGACTTAATGGTTTGAATAATTCCCCGTTCGGCTTGAATCGCGATTACCGTATCCGACCGAACTTCCTGATTCTCAATCAATAATTCCCAAGGGCTGTTTTCAAAATAGGTATACCAATCCAACGCTCTGGTCCGAATCGATTGGCTGATTGAGGTAATTGACTCGGTTGATTGCAACATCCGATTCAACAAATATATGCCCAGTATATTGGGCGTGTAGGGGGTTTGGTACTTCGCAAAATTATCCCGGATAAAAAGTAGGCTATTGTAATGATCTCGTTCGCCAATTTTTTGTGCCACTTCAATGGCTTTAGGCGACACTACCAACACGCCCATGCCGGGAGGAAGTCCAAAACACTTTTGTACCGAAGCAAACCAGATATCTCCACATAACCACGGAAGGAGTACCCCACCCATCGAAGAGGTAGCATCAACGGCTAGTAGTCCATCAAAACCTTGCCGAAGTACCGCCAGCTCCGCTTCCATCACCTGAGTACCATTGGAAGTTTCGTTTTGGGTCACACAAAGTACCTCGGCACCAGCTCCTTCCGATCCTAGTGATGTAAGTAAAGAGTCATTTTTATCAAAGTTTTGAGCAGTGGCCCCTGGCTTTAACCTTTTGGTATATTCAAACCACTTTTGCCCGAATGCACCATTATAAAAGTGATGGCTTTTTTCTTTAACCAATGATTGGGCCACTATTTCCCAAGCCTCGGTGGCGGAGGAAATAAAATACACTTCGTACTCCGGCGGGATTTCTAATTGACTATGGAGCAAGGAAATAGTATGCTCCACGAGCTCCATGCAGGGTGCAGAGCGGTGATTGGCACTAAGTAGGCCCGATTGGTAGGCTTCAACCAGGTAGGTCTCTACCCGCGGATATAGTTTTGAAGGACCCGGATAAAATGTCAGATTCATCTACAAATATAGTCCTTCTTCATTAAAGGCTATGTCCTGCCACTTTCCTTGTTTAAGTACCCGTAGTGTTTTATAGCCAATCTGTCTCAGTTGCAGGGCGGTCCGGGAAATTTTGGCCGTAATCTCAGAGGGCGCATGACTATCCGAATTAATCATGACGGGTATATTCCTTTGCTTTGCTATTTTTAAAACACTCATGGACGGGTAGGTACTCAAATTCTTTTTGTAGAGCCCACGGGTGTTCGCTTCCAGTATACAGTCAGATTCTGCGAGTAGAGCAAGAGTTTCCTCAATTTCTTGCTGATACCAGTCTTCTGACTCGTCATACAGACTATTTCTAAGGTTGTGAATCTTAATTTTATCCAGATGACCAAGGATATCGGGGGGATCCTGCTCAATCATTTCCCGAATTCTTCGGTAGTATAGTTTCACCACCTTTTGAATATCCCCCGCGTGTACCTCCACCAATCCACGCGTAAACTTCTCGGTGGTGCCGTCGATTTCCCAGGGTTCACCCACTTCGTTTTTATTGAGGTAATGCACCGACCCAATGGTGAAATCCAGATCAGCGGCAAATTTTTTTGGCCCACAAATTTCAGGGATATAATCTATTTCCAGGCCCACGTAGACTTCGAGATCATTCTCGAAGTCTACTTTTAACTTTCTGGTTTCATGCAGATACTCCGCCAGCCGCTCCGGCTGCATACTCCACGTATTAGAAAAACCAATCGGACAATGGGATGAAAAACCAAACGCTTTGACCCCTTGCCTGATCGCGGCCTCCAACTGCGCTTGGGGCGATTCAACACCATCACAATAGTAGCTATGGCTATGATAATTTGTCCAGAATGATTTCATCTTTTAAGAATAATAGAGGGTTACTTTACCAATCAAAACGAGCGGTGAACCAGAGACTTCGGCCCACTCCGTCAACGCCAGAACCGTGGGTTCGGTAGGCTTCATTAAATATATTCTGCAAAATACCACTTAGTTTGACTTTACCAATGGTATAGCCCGTTGACAAATTTACGATGTTCCAGCCTGGGGTACCACCCATCGGAATCCGGTTATCAGATTTATCCCCGTTCGATAAGCGGTCCTGCTTTGTAGCCGAAATTCCTTCCAGATTGATCCACAACGGATTCGTTGGCTGGTACCACAAAGCTACCTTTCCGGTCATGGGCGGAATGCGGCGGTAGGGCTCATTGGCGGTTACATTTTGTCCATTGGTATAGTTAAAATAGCCCCTTAGCAATAGCTTACTCGTTAACTGCCATTCAGAATCCATTTCCAAGCCTTTGATGAAAGCCTTTGCGCTATTTTCTTTCAGATAAACCGGGTACCCGTCCCGGATTTCGTTCGTCTTAACCCGGGTTATCAGATCGGTTAACTGGTTGTGGTAGACAAAAACTGAGGTAGAGAAACGGTCAACTTTAAGTTTCAATCCTACTTCTTTATTGAATCCACTTTCGGGGCGGAGGTTGTTATTGGGCACTTCGTAGCGAAAGTCAACAATTCCCAAAGTACCCAGGTCATCAATATTAGGAGCCCGGAACGAGGTATTTACATTACCTACCAGCCTCAGTGAAGGCAATAGTGGGTAGGATGCCCCGGCGTTACCTACCCACGCCGAGGGTTTTAGGGTAGTGGTACCCAAATCCTGATCCGGAATGGAAATCACAAAGGAATTGAATCGCCCCCCGGCGGTAACGATCAACTTTTTAAGGTTCAGAGTATGTAAGGTATAAAAGGCCAGGTTACTCATCTCTGCGTTATCAGGATACAATCCTCTTACCTCTTTTGCGTACTGAGAACTCCAAATCGGAAACCGGTCTTGTTTTCTACTACTCACCCGATCGAAGTACCATTCTACCCCTGATTGAATCGTCCAGAACCGGGTAGGTTCGGATAAAACAGAAGCCAATAATCCCGTAGTTTTTACTTTATCTGTTTCGGTGAGCGTTTTAATAGCACCATTTTTCTGGCTCTGCCTGCCTTCCTCAGTTCTCGACCACAACGGGGTAATTTGCCATGATTTAACCGCCCTTGTATTTTTATAACCTTCCAGTCGCGCATAGATCAATGTTCGGGTTTGCGGATCAAACTGGTTCAAAGCATAATCTTCCAACTTTACTTTATGGTACACCGGTACACTATCTTGTTGTAGGTGCTGAACCGCCACGGTAAGTCTTAAATCTGAACGAAGTTGAATCAGAGATTTTACATCAAAAGATAGTTGATCATAACCCGTTGGGGTTTGTTTGCCGATACCTTGCCCACCAATTAGATCGCCAAACGACCGGTAGCTTATCCCTCCCTGAACCGCTACTTTCTGACTACTTACACCCAGTGCCAATCGTCCACTTTTTTCCATTCCTCCACTAGCCCACTTCGTAACGACTGAACCCTTGAAGGTTTTTCTATCTGTAAAATCCGGGCTCTTAGTTAGAATACTAATGGCTCCCCCGATCGCATCGCTTCCATAAGATACCGAACCATTACCTCTTGCCACCTCAATTCTATCAACCAGGAACGGATCCAGGGTATTAAGGTATTGGTTTGGGCCGGAGCGAAAGGTCGCATTGTTTAGACGAATACCGTCCACTAGTAGTAAAGTTTGCTGCCCGGTGAGGCCCCTGACGAAAGGCGAACCTCCTCCATGATTGGTTTTTTGGACAAAAACCCCCGATTGCCCGGACAAAATCTCCGGCGTAGATCGCAGTGCATTCTGGGAAAGATCTCTCGAACTAACTAGGGTAACCGCCTCCGGACGTTCAAAGTAATTTGTCTCGTAGCGTTGGGCCGTTATTACCAGCTGATCATTGAGCTGTACCAAAGTAGGGTGTAGTACAATGTTTTGGGTAGTTTGGGTGCCTTCTACCTTCACTTTAACTTGCAGGGGCTTAAACCCTAAATTGGAAAACCGCAAGATATATTCACCGGGCTGGCTGACCACAATAATGTAAGTTCCATCATCGCCCGAAGAAACGCCCTGAACTGAATTAATCACCTGAACGCTTGTACCAGCGAGCAAATTTTCGTCAACGGATGTTATCCGCCCGCTTATCGTAAAAGATACGGGGGACTTTTGAGCCGAAATAGTATTTGAAAAGTATAAAACGAGAAATACGAGAGTAATGGAACGCATTATGAGTAGCTTTTGATCGAAGTTCAAAGTACCTGACTATGTTAATGAGACAAAAATTTCTGTTGCTAACTACTTATTGCCGATTCTGACGATCAAAAGACATTAATCCAGTAAATAAGAAATTGCCAGTTCGTATCCTCTGAGGCCCAGCCCACAAATCATTCCTTTACAACGGCTGGTTAAGTAGCTATGATGACGGAATGGCTCTCTGGCGTGAATGTTTGAAATATGCACCTCTACGGTAGATAATTTCACCGCCGATAGCGCATCAGCGAGCGCAACGGAAGTATGGGTATATCCACCAGCGTTGATCACGAGTCCATCGTAAGAAAATCCTATTTCATGAATTTTGTCAATCATAGCCCCTTCGTGGTTTGATTGAAAATAGGAAAGCTCCACATCCGGAAATTTGGGTAGCAGTGTAGCAAAATAATCCTCAAAGGTTTGATGGCCGTATACTCCAGGTTCTCTTTTCCCCAGGAGGTTTAGATTTGGGCCATTGAGTATCAATATTTTTTTCATAAATCAATTGTAACTACTCAGATAGAATAAATAGTAGCAAACTTAGTTAAAAATCAGTAATGTTGTTTTAGTAAATGACAAAGCATACATATCACAACTCGAAGCCTAAAATGCTCTTCTTTCAACACAGGTAACTATGTTGGAAGAGAAGGTATTATTTTTGTTAGAGCAATTACAAAAGTTAGGGATAAAGAGGGATTCTCATAATTCGTCATTACCTGCTTCGAGGGATTTGTTTTCCGTCGTTAAGAGTTTGCCAGAGGCTAGTACCCGAAAGAGTGGAGGACAAGCTGATCACAAAGGGCATACGCTGTCCATGAGCGAAACTCCCGATAGGGTGCTAGATTTAAAGAGTTCCTTTTGTACCCGATGTGGGAGTTCGCTTTCGGATTAACCTTATATTCTTAAATCAAAGCGACAAGTCGTTGAGCTTCCACCTATCACACCTATTTACGAGGAATATCGTCAGTATATGCGTCAATGCGGACATTGTAAGCATGAGCAGTTGACGGTCCGCCGCGCGGTAGTGTACAGGCACTTGTTAGTTATTTTTCGGTTTGCCAATACTTGCCTTTCAAGCGTTTGCAGGATGTTTTCTCTCAGGTGTTCTCACTTCCTGTTTCGCAGGGCAGCGTGGGCAATATACCGGAGCGTTCCGCCAAAAAATGTGAGGGCATTTATCAACTCATTAAACAGCAGATAGCTAAAAGTGCCGTAGTCGGGGCTGACGAAACGGGGGCTAAGGTCAACGGTAAAAAATGGTATGGGTATGGCAAAATAGACTGAACACCTTCATTGTTGCCTCTGACAACCGTGGGTCAAAGACTGTCGGAAGCGTTTGGGAAGATGGACTGCGTAATGCAACGCTGGTTTCTGACCGATGGGCAGCTCAACTGAAAGCTATGTTCAAAAATCATCAGGTATGCTTGGCACATTTACTCAGAGAACTCCTATTTTTGGAAGAACTGGAAAAACAACCTTTTGCAACGGCATTCAAAAAACGTAGTACAGTAGTCTTTGATGCT
>JBDNFP010000289.1:0-25795 GCA_041689775.1 Spirosomataceae bacterium | reverse complement strand
TTCCCAGATTCGGGATCAAGTCAGGGTGCTGGCTTGTGGCATGCACAATCTCAGGGTTCAGGCAGTGGACCCCGAAAGACTGTATCAGGCAAGCTCGCGGGCACAGGAGTACGAGGTCAATATTTCCAAATAAAGTCTAATGTTTTCTACAAATGTTCGACCTCTCCGAGGTCATTAGTCTAGTATTTATCGTACGCAGTCTCCCTTTGGAAGACTGCCCACAACGAATTATGACATCATTTAAGTACCGGCGCCTCACCCGTCAATTCCCAATGCCCGAGCACCATCGGAATACCCCCGGTTTCATTCAGGCGGTCAAAAAACGTTTTTACTTCAAACGGCTTTTTCTCAGTTTCCATCTTTTTGGCGTAGGCCATCAGGGCATTTTCTACGAGGTACTTACCCGTGATGTAGCTGGTGCCGTAGCCCGGTTGCCGCAGGTACAGGTGTTGCTCAAATAAGAGCAGTTCTTTTTCGGTTTTCATCCAGCCCCGGGGCGTATATTCCGAGTGGATTTTTCCGGCTTCCTCCATGCTCATCAGATTGGCCTGAGCGTATAATGAGCCCAAGCCGCGGGCCGCGCGCTGGGCTATGAGGATATAGACCATTTCCCGTACTCGGGGTAGGTCGTCGTACAGTCCGGCTTGCATGAACAGCTCTTCTACCGCCGTGGCTAGGCCTTCGTTGCGCGAGTCGAAGATATTGTAAAGTAGGGCCCCCTTTCGAATCGGGTTGGGGTTGGGTTCCAGATCCATCCGGGCTAGCTCAAACCAATGGTAAAAATGGGAATACAACGGACGCGGATCGTAGTGCATCGTGATAAAAAAGAAGTTACGGCGTTCTTTGGGCACAAAACGTCCTAGATGTTCGTTCAAAGCGGGCTTGAAATAGTCTTTCACTGTGACGATGTCCTGTTTGTCTAGAAAGGCGAGAAATGAAGCCGCCGAACGTTTGGCCAATACATCGTAGGCTTCGGGAGAGTCGGCTTCGGTGAGCTGGGGGAGGTTGCGGTTGCGGTGTTCTTCCATTTTCAAAGAGGTCCACGCCCGGGCTAGTTCGCGTTTCAAGAGCATCACTTCGTTGTCCCAGGTTAGTGGTACTAAGTGCACATTTTGCTGGTACCACGTATAGTTTTCTTTTCCAATTCCCGAAGGACCGGTTTTGGTCGGGGCTTTTTCTTGCAGCCACTTCACCAGCGCATCGGTCGATTTTTTTGCTTCATTGATCACCTGCTTCAACTCAGAATCCTGAGCAATACCCGGCAGGGAAAGTATGCTGGTCAAATCGTTACTTTGGGTCTGAATATCCCGGATACCGGCTACCCAAAGGTCCTTGGCATTGCCCGTTAGGTTTATTTTTGCCTGCTCGTTCAACGGGGCAATCACTTTCAAATCATTCAGTAAACGCACTCGCTCCGTTGGCGAAAGCGGAAAGGTATAGGTCCACAGCTCCGTGACGGCGTGGTGCGTAGGGCCTTCGTGGGCGGGCACATCGCTACGGTCCGTCCAGATAGTCTTATAGAAAGCAGGATCACGCTCCCAGGATTTGAGGGTCTTGTGGTTAAACTCATACCCATTCATCTCGGCCCAAATGATGCGCCAATCTACCTGCCTTTCGATTGGCCATTCGGTGTACTTCAAGGCGTTTAGTTTGCCCCGTAGCTTTAAAAACTCCGTCCAGCGCTTTTTAAAGGTTACTGCCGTGTAGTCGGGGGCACCGTTGCGTACGGGTGGTTTTTCGAACGCTCGCCATTCCTGAAATAGATCGGTGAGTGGTTGGAAATCTGGGGAGGAAGTAGTTTGAGCCTGTATGGTATCTGCCAGAAAAAAAAGGCAGGCAAGAAGATACATGGGGTAAAGTCGTTGCATGGACACGCAGAAACTGAAGTTAGTTTATTCAAAGAAACGAATATTCTCATAAATTGTCATTTCAATACACCCTAAACTAGATGAAATGCCATTGATGCGATTTGTTTTACTCTTTGTTTTTGCGACCACCCTTGCAAACGCCCAAACGTTAGACCTATCCAGGATTGAAAATCTTAAAATAAGAAATGTGGGGCCGGCCAATATGAGCGGGCGGATCACCTCGATTGACGTGGCGACCAACAACCCCAAATTGATGTACGCGGGGGCGGCGTCGGGTGGGGTTTGGAAATCCGAAAATGGGGGTACCGCTTGGTACCCTGTTTTTGACGACCAACCCACGCAGAACATCGGGGCGGTGCGCATCCAACCAAACAACCCCAACGTGATATGGGTAGGAACGGGGGAAGGTAATCCCCGCAACTCAATGAACCTGGGGATGGGTATTTTCAAAAGTGTAGATGCCGGAAAAACGTGGCAACACCTGGGCCTGACCGAAACAAAAACTATTCACCGGATCATCATTGACCCCAACGACCCGAACACCGTGTACGCCGGGGCCATGGGCGACCCTTTCACCCCCAACGAACACCGGGGTTTGTACAAAACTACGGATGGTGGAAAGTCTTGGAAGAAAATACTGTATACAAATGAGTCGTCGGGCGTGGCGGATTTGGTTATGGACCCCGAAAATTCGAACAAGCTTTTCGCCGCTCTGTACGAGCACCACCGCACTCCCTACTATATTACGTCGGGTGGCAAAGGGTCGGGGTTATATGTTTCAATGGATAAGGGCGAAACCTGGAAGAAACTCAACGAAAAAAATGGCTTGCCCCCCGGTGATCTGGGCAGAATCGGGATTGCCATTGCCCCGAGTGACCCGAACCGGGTGTACGCCAAAGTGGAAGCCACCAAAAACCTGCTGTACCGTAGCGATGACGGCGGAGGAAACTGGTACGTGGTGAATGACAACCCCCGCTTTACCAACAACCGCCCGTTTTATTTTCAGGAATTGGCCGCCGACTCCAAAGACCCCAATCGGTTGTATAACATCTACCAGCCGCTTTCGGTGAGTTATGACGGGGGTAAAACCTTCGACCCCGAACCGATGATTCCGGCGGATGAGACCAAGGGTATCCACGCCGATTTTCATGCGTTTTGGGTAAACCCCACCAATCCCAAACACTTTATCATCGGCGGCGACGGCGGCCTCGGCATTACCCATGACCACGGCAAAAGCTGGTATTTCCCTGAAACCATCCCAGTAGCGCAGTTTTATCACGTCAACGCCGATAATGAGGTACCCTTTAATGTGTACGGCGGCATGCAAGACAACGGCAACTGGTCGGGCCCTGCCTACACTTGGAAACGAGGCGGCATCCGGACGCTCTATTGGCAGTATCTGGTGGGGGGCGATGGTTTTTTCATCTCACCCGATCCAGAAAATGCCCGTTTTGGTTATGGTACCTCCCAAAACGGCGACTTGTACCGCTACGATAAACTGACGGGCTATTACAGCAGTATCAAACCTCCGGCTCCGGACTTGAACACAAAGCTCCGGTTCAACTGGAATGCCGCTTTTGCCCGCGATCCCAAAAACCCAAACAAAGCCTACCACGGCTCTCAATTTGTCCACGTTACCGAAGATAAGGGCGCTACCTGGAACGTTATTTCCCCCGACTTATCCACCAACAACCCCACCCACCAAAAAGGAGATTATGGCGGATTGACGCTCGATCTTTCGGGCGCGGAAATGTATAACAGCATCCTATCGATTGCCCCGAGTACACTGGACGAAAACGTACTATGGGCGGGTACCGACGACGGGCAAGTCCAACTAACCACCGACGGCGGGAAATCGTGGAAAAACCTGACCCGGAACATCAAAGGAATGCCCGTAGAAGGATGGGTGGCTCAGATCCAAGCTTCCCGCTACAAAGCCGGGGCTGCGTGGATGGTGGTAAACAACTACCGCAAGGGCGACTACGCTGCCTACCTTTTTAAAACCGAGGATTTTGGTAAAACGTGGAAACGCTTGGCCGATGCATCGAACGTGAAAGGCTATGCTTTAAGCGTGATACAAGACCCCGTAGAACCGAAATTGGTCTTTTTAGGTACCGAAAACGGACTGTGGATCAGCATCGACGAAGGTACTTCGTGGGTGCAGTTCAAAAATGGGTTTCCTTCGGTGTCAACGATGGATATGGTGATTCAAGAACGGGAATCAGCGTTAGTGGTCGGGACCTTCGGACGGGCAATTTGGGTACTGGACGATCTGAAAAGTCTACGGGAAGTGGCTACTAACCGGATAAAACCCGCCATTACCGCACTACCGATGAACGCTGCTGTGCAGGTCAAAGGGCTATTTATTAACCCACCGGGTAATATCTGGACGGGCTTCCATACAACTTTCGAGGGCGAGAACCGACCGTTTCAGGCGACCGAAATTCCGTTTTATTTGAACGAAACCCCAACGAAGGATTCGAAAGTAGCGGTGAAAATTTACAACGCTAAAAACGAGCCCATCAACACCCTAGAAACGAGTAGTGTAAAGCCAGGGCTGAACTATGTGCTGTGGCAATTAGACGAACAAATAGGGACTCAAAAACCTAATGCTTCCTCCCGCGAAATTCCGGTACTACCCGGTTCCTATAAAGTGGTAGTGGAGTACAAAGGAGTCAAAGATTCCACTTCCGTGAATGTGATCCCCGACCCCCGGTTTGATATTCCTGCTCAGGTAGATGAACGGCTATACGCCTATCAGAAAGCAGTGTATAACGAAAAGTCACGTTTGGATGCCACCTTTGATCGATTAGATTCCCGAACCAAACTGCTCGATAAAATCGAAAAGCAGTATGCCGACTCCCCAACCGCTGACCAAGAAGTTTTGAAAACCATCGCTACCCTCAAAACCGAGATCAAAGCCCTCCGGGAAAAAGGAAAACCCACAGCCGGAGAGCGACAAGTGGGGGCCTGGCAGACGTTGGAGATCAGCCCTTCTTCGTTGATGCAGGATGCTCAGATGGTAGCAATGTCGCGGCACGTGGTTCCTTCCGCGCAAGACTGGCAACGCGTCACCCACGCCAAAGCTGCTATTGATACTTTTGAGAAGCAGGTTGAGGCGTTTGTTTCGAGTACCTGGAAGGCGTTTGAAGCGAAAATAAAAGCGGCAGGGGTAGGATTGGTTTAAGGGGTTGGAGTGAGGGGGGAAGACAGTGGATTTTTGATAGAAACTGTGGTTAGCCCTGATTGAAATCGGGGTTAGCAGGTAGAAAAAGTTTTTGGCGAGCTCCTGTACCCATACTTCGGAAGTAATATATTCTGTATCTTCGATTTATGAAAGAAATCACTCTATTGTTACCCGAAGCATTCGACTTCGATGAGCGGCAAACAAAATGGTTTCTGGCGGCTAAGCTATACGAATCCGGAAAATTATCACTGGGTCAGGCGGCAGAGATGGCGGAGTTATCCAAAACTACTTTCGCAGAAATACTGGCTGACTACGACGTTTCGCTGATCAATTATCCGTCCGAAGACATTGCCATGGATGCCGCCCGATTCTGAAATAATCATATCCGACACAAGTTGCCTGATTTTGCTAACCAAGATCGGGGAACTTGATCTGTTGCGGAAATTTGGACTACTCCTACGAGCAAAACAAGAAGGGATTATTGACAGAGTAAAGCCCATTCTTGATAAGGCCGCAGCTACTAATTTTCGATTTAGTCAAAAGTTGTTTGATGAGTTGATAAAACTGTCAGGTGAGTAAAGAACCCTAGCCCTCCTTTAAGAATTCAATCTCCATAAATCCACCCGCTGCATTCGGATCGGTAACAAATTGCGGAATTCCGTTTACGACGTCTAGCGATTGTTTATGGGTATGACCCGCAAAAATCCCCAACAAATTCGGGGAAGCGAAGACTTCCTTATGAAAATCAAGGGTAGTGCTCGTATGCCCACTCTTGGGCCATCGGTCTCTTCGCTCAACCTCATACCCACGATCGGTTTCCCAGCCCCACTGCGGGTGGCCACAGCCAAAACCCATTGTCCTGCCGGGAACATACAAGGGGATATGGATAAATAACACCAACGGTTTTTGGGTTTTTACTTGCTCCCTGAAAAATTGAAGCTGCTCAGGCAAAATCTCATACGTGGAGTTGTCCAACATCACAAACCGAACGCCATTCATTTCATTCACGGTCATCAGTGGATTATTCCCTTGGTACAGGGGTTTCAGACGCGTCTCACTCCATTGTTTTCTTAACTCATTTCGGCTACCTACCATGCCTTCGTAGTGCCAATCGTGATTACCCGCCGCGTATTGGTACGGAACCCCTAGGTCGCGGAGCTGATTGTAGGCCCATTCAATAGCCGCCTCGGACGGGAAACTGAAAAGATCGCCGGGCAGGGCGAGTAAGTCGATGTTCGAGGTTTTGGCTAGACTTATTATTTTCTCGAATGATTCATTGGGATGGGTGGGTTCGCCCGTTTGAAAATGGATGGTCTTATTGTAAGCCTTTGCCATACGTCCGCTGTATTGGGTGTAGGGCTCCCCCCGCTGATCGTCCATCCAAAGGTGCGTATCCGACACGAACAAGACTTTCACCGTTTTCTGAAAATCAGGAATATAGATCTTTACTTTATTTTGGTCTAAGGAGAATCGACTTCTAAGCTTAGGCGTACTGCTAGCAAACGCATCGTTGGATAAGGCAGCCGCAGTAGCGGTTGCCACCGCCGTTTGAATAAAGTTTCTACGTTTCATGGGTATTACTTTGGTTGAGGGGATGATTTTTTGGGATTGAGTAGTTGGAAAGGATGAGGCTATGGCAAATAAGAGTCTTGTTCATGGATCGCGTTACAAACGCGAGATGATGCAACACCAGCGGGCGACCGTCCCGATTGCAAATCGGTGTTAGCAATGTAAGTATGAGGCTATGGCAAATGAGAGTCTTGTTCATGGATCGCGTTACAAACGCGAGATGATGCAACACCGATTGCAAATCGGTGTTAGCAATGTACAAATCGGGGTTAGCGGCTGCTCCCGAAACTTCATTTCTTTTTCCAGATCAACCGGATCATCTGTCAATACCAGAATATCCCAATCGGAGCCTTGATGCTCGTCCCCGCGTGCCCGAGAGCCAAAAAGGATCACTTCTGCCATATCGTCCACTTGGTTGACAGCCTGGCGAATGAGTTTAGCGACTTTTTTTGTAGTTGATTTCATGAGCTATGGATTTGATTCATGATGGGTGGTATTCGCGTTACAAACGCGAGGTGACGCAACGGCGACGGCCGACCGTGCCAGCGGGCGACCGTCCTGATTTCAAATCAGGGTTAGCGGAAGAGACCGTACAGGATTACCTCCGCCTTATCTTCTACTTGGTTAATGGCCTGGCGAGTGAGTTTGGTGACTTTTTTTGTGGTAGGGTTCATGAGCTATGGAATTTACGCATGATTGCTAGTATTCGCGTTACGAACGCGAGGTGATTCAACCCTGATTTGAAATCAGGGTTAGCGGGGTTGTAGGGGGTACCCTTCGCTATCCACGTTCAGTAGCTTTGGCCCGGTATAGGCGAGGTGCATCCATACCGAGGCGGTTCCCGGTCCGCCGTTGAAGGAAATCACCAACGGCCGGTTCACGCGGTCTTTTACATCCGTGCGCTCAGTAGTAGGTGTAAAATACCCCCGCGATGGCCTTCCCGGCCTCGTCCCACACGGGCTGGGTACCTACCTTGGCGGTGTAGGGTACCTTTACGCCCTTGATGGTGAGTCATTTACTGTGGTTTTTCAAACTTCTCACGCCAATATTTTACTTCTAAATCTGATTTTTCTTTCTCCACTTTTAGCTTATCTATTTCCAATAATGCTTTATCTAATTGATGCTGTATTTCTCTTGCCTCATAGTTATTGGCAGTACCATTATTTATTCCAACTGCATTTCCATTACATTGGTCAAAAAAATTAGAGATTTTATCGCCAAAACTAAGAATATCAAGCACAGAAACGCCTAACGATTTGGCAATTTGTTCAAGTCGAGTAAGGCTAATGTCTTTTTTATTACGTTCAATATCGCCATAAGCCCCCAGCGACATATTCAACATTTCTGCCATATTTTCTTGTGAGAGCTTTTTTAGGGTTCTCAAATCTCTGATTTTATCACCTACTTTCATATTTTGAATAAAATGTACTGTTTGACGATACGAAATGTACAGCCTTGAACAAAAGTAAGAAAAAATAAAACATCTAAATTTCAAAAAATTAAAAACGTAATGGTTCGCTGACAAATTTTGTGGAAAATGACTATCCAGCTTGATTGTCGCAAATCAGAAATTTCACAAGTATTTTATATTCAACAAGTTAAATCGAATTCCACCTGTGTGGGAATGAGAGAAGGAATCTGCTCCACAAGAATTGTCAAAGAACCAACTTAATCAAATCATAATTTTTATGCTGTCAAATATGAAAAAAATAGCCCTTTTCTCGGTTTTATCTTTTAGCTTACTTTTCGCCACTCAATCATTTTCACAAGATATGAGATTGCCCGGTTCAGGATCTGGTAGTAGTGGTTCTTCCGATTCGGGCGGTGGTCGTGCCGTAGATTTTAGTAAGGAAGCCAAACTCAAACAAGACCTCAAAGACATGGCTTTGTCGGTTGCCAACAGAATGATGAAGTGTTGTAGTTCGTGGGGTGGAACGAATGTTTGGGGAGAGGTGGAATATGAGAATGTACGAGTAAATGATATGTCAGAAACCTTCGTAATTCCTATGACAGTGGGCTGGCAAGGTTCGTTTTCTGGAAATCAGTATTTTATCAAAGGGCAATTAGTGGTAGATAAAGACGGTAATAAAAGTTGGAATAAGATAAAAGATAGTGGTGGTTTTTCCCCAGGTTGTGGTCAAAGTTGTATCAACTAAAAACATAAGAGCCGATGAAAGTCGGCTTTATTTTTATCTAAATTTCATGCAAACCATTGATATTCTTGTAGGTTCGGTTCTTGCCTTGATAATGTTTGGAATAGGTCTTTCGCTAACGTTGAAAGACTTTACAAATATTGTTTTGTACCCAAAAGCATTCGCTACGGCTTTAACTTCGCAAATGGTAGCATTACCGTTGATAGCTTTTTGTATTGCAAGTTTTGCCGATGTACCTGCCGAAATAAAAGTAGGTTTGGTTATTTTAGCGGCAAGCCCGGGCGGTGCTACTTCGGGGTTTATTACTCATTTATTCAAAGGAAACGTTGCTTTATCGCTTTCGCTCACTTCTGTTAATAGCTTTCTTACACTTTTTTCGATTCCATTTGTGGTAAATCTTGCTCTCAAACATTTTATGGGGCAGAGTTCTGAAATTGTTTTGCCATTTTGGGACACCTTCGTTCATATATTCTTCATTGCAATTATCCCTGCCATATTAGGGCTTTTGATTAGGCGTTTTCGTACCTCATGGGCAATCAGAGTTGAGAAGCCTGCAAAGTATGTAATGATGTTTTTATTATTTTCCGTTTTCACCATCAAGATTTTTGCAGGGCAAAATTCGGGTGGTTCGGGACTTTCTACACAAGATTTCAAAGATATTTTACCGTCTGCATTACTTTTGAATTTCACTTGCTTGATGGTCGGATATTTCCTCTTAAAATTTGTCGGTTTGAGGCACGCAGATAGCTTAACCGCTGCAATTGAGTCGGGCGTACACAACACAACCTTAGCTTTTTTGATAGCGGGAACGCTACTACAAAATGAACCAATGGTAAAGCCCCCTTTAATTTATTCCATGTTTTCGTTCTGGACTGCCTTACTATTTGGCTTTATTTCAAGCAAATTAGCAAAACATAAAATTAAATCATAGTATTTAAACATATCTAAAACAGTCTTAGAATTATGAAGACGATTATTGTATTTCTTTTACTATTATCTGTCAGTTCAACTGCGTTTTCTCAATGTGATGAAATTGAGGATTGTTCAGCATCAGAATTAGTTTTATTGAAAGAATTCAAATCAAATAAGCTCACTGTTGAGCAAATTCGTAAAATACTTGTTTTCTGTGATTATAAACAATCAGAGATTAAATCTAATTCATATATGAAAGATTGTAACTCTCCTTTTTACGCCTTTGATATAAATAATCAAGCTAACGATGAATTTTTACGATTTTCTACGTCCGACTTAAAAAAAGTACAAGGATTAAAAAACGATAGACAATTAAAATACAGTATCATAAGTAAAGAAAATTGGTCAAAATATGACTTCATGAATTTAACTTCTACTAATAGTGGATTCAATGTAACAAACATCGGAACTTTAATAAATAATGAAATGAAAGTAAATATGATTGTCATTGAGGCCAAATTTGATAATACATCATATTTTTTCATTAAATCTTATTGACATTTTTAAAATCGATAAAAAAACACAGAAATGAAATTCTTTCTTCTCATTGCTTTATTGCTTACCAATTCTATTTTAATCTGTTTTTCACAAAAGATGAATAACGAGGAGAAAAATCAACTTTCAGAAGCATTAAATAAAGCAAAAAGCTATGCAAAACCTATCAAAGTGTATAACAAAAACACACTTTCAGAAGGAAAACTTATAGCATTACGAACTTCACTGGGTAGAAACAAAATGATTCCAAAAGAATTTGAAGAACAAATATTTATTGCTTTATCGTACTACCCTGAACTAAAAGACGTACACATAGAGTTTATACGCACCAACATTAAAACAACAATGGCTTGCCGACCAACAACTGGCTCATTAACAAGGAGATACAACAGAGAATATACCATCACGATTGACAATGACGATGAGAAAAAAGGGGTAATTTTAGATGATGTACCTTTCAATGCACAAGTTGGCGTAATTGGACATGAGTTAGCTCACATCATAGATTATGAAAATAAAGGAACAGGAAGCATTGCCAAGTTAGGAATAGACTATGCAACAGGGAATTATCCGCCCAAATTTGAGAAAAGTGTTGATAAACTGACAATTCAACGAGGTTTGGGTTGGCAACTTTTTGATTGGGCTGACTTTGTTTTGAATAAATCCAAAGCATCGAAAGAGTACAAGGAATTCAAAGGAAAAAGTTATCTCACACCCGAAGAAATCAAAAAAGAAATCGAAAATGATAAACAATATCAAACTTCGACAAGTAAAGGCTTTTGGAGGAATGATTTTATGATTGAGATTTGGGGCGTTTGCTTAGGTTTTTGCGTATCGTTTGTTTTTCAATCTGATTTTAGGAGGTTGGTTTTGAACAAGTTAAGCAATGTTTGAAGCCGTTTTCAAAGGTATCGTTTTAGGTTTTGGACTTTCACTAATGACAGGCACAACTTTTGTAGCTTTGTTCAACATTGCTTTATACAAAGGATTCAAACCTGCAATATTATTCACATTTGGCGTATTCCTTAGCGATTTGACAATATTTTTAGCTGTTTTTTGGGGGTTTGCCAATTTTTACCAAGACCCGAAAATTAGAAGCGTATTCTCAATTTTGGGTGGAATTTTGATTTTATTGTATGGCATTAGGGTGCTAATCAAACCCGAAGTGAAACAAAACCATGAGAATAATATTCAATCACTTTCGAATTATGCCATCAAAGGATTAGTTCTCAATCTATTCAACCCCTTAGTTTTTGTATTTTGGCTTGGTATTTCAACAGTCATAAGCCAAACTTCAAAGCCTTTGTTTACTTCGATTACGGCTTTATTAACTATGTTGATTATTGATATTTTCAAGTCTTATCTTATTTCAAAATTTGGAAATAATATCAAACCTCGACTTATCCATTGGCTAAACGTCATTTCAGCAAGTATATTAATTCTAATTGGGTTACGTTTACTATTCGCTTGACAGGACTTGACTTAGATTGCACGTGGACAGTTTCTCGAACGGACAAAAAGCGACTGCACACAATCGAGTAAGGCGGGGGAATTTCACCCCCACCTTCTCGCAGAACCGTACTTGAAACTCTTGCTTCACACTGCTCCTTCACCGTTGTCTGTGTGTCCCCACAGACATTATCCAAATGCCACCATACCCCCATCAAAAGATCCATTATTCGCTGGATCTTCGTTCACCACGTACATAATACTAAAAGATACCTTCTAGCGATAAGTTACTTGAAAAGCCCCGTCGTGCGGCACCGTGTTACCGCCAACTTGGTCCAAAATTACTGTATATCAGTATCTTAAATCAACCCCACTTTCAATAATATTTTCTGATCATTCACCCGCCAGATTTAACGGAGTTATAGTAGGCTAAATTAAGAGTGCAGCCGAATAAGCTCTGACGGTAGGTCTTTGAGGGAACATGTCATGAGTGTAGTTTTACAGTTGCTATGCAATTATACTTACAAAATTGCTGAATCATGTACTTGCAGCCTCGTGTAATCCTTTTCCTAGGCAAATTCTTTCGGCGACTGCCCCGTGAATTTCTTAAAGGCGCGATTGAAGGTGGATTTGGAATTAAAACCGCATTCCAGTGCTACGCCCAATAGCGATAGGTGCGCGTTGGTGGGGTCTTTGAGCAGGCGCTTGACTTCTTCTACGCGGTATTCGTTCACAAAATCGTTGAAGTTTTTGCCAAAATTTTGATTGATCGCCGCTGACAACACCGAGGTGTTTGTTTTGAGTTTGGTAGCCAAATCACTCAACGAAAGTTCAGGTTCGAGGTATAATTTTTGCTCAACAAAGAGTTGCTCAATCTTTGATTTCCATTCCGAATAATTATTGTTCGGCAGGGCAGATGGGTTACTGGTCGGCGTTAAAGGCTCATTTTGCTGAGGCAATGGGGCGTTTTCTGAGGAATTGGGCTTGTATACCAACCTAGTGGGCTGATGTTGGGTATATCCTTTGATGCCTACATAGCAGATAATGGCCACCGTCAGTAGGTGCCACCACCAATCCTGCTCAAAGGGCAAATTGCCCAAGGCGCGGTCGGCAATGGACCAGCCCAATTTGAATACCTCACCCGCTATGATGAGGTAAATAAAATTACGAAGCCAGACAAAACTGATGGTTTCGGTGTCTGAAAACTGGGTTTCGGCCCAGCGGCGGTATTCTTTGTAGAGGCGCAGCGATTGGTAGAAATAATACACGTAAGAACCCCAAATCGCTATGCTTTCTAACCAACCCAGCCAGTATGACCACTCCGAACTGCGAAAAGTATCTACCACTTTTTGGCCCTGCACAAAGACCACAAAATTGACCGAGAAGTAAATGGCATAAGGCAAATAATGCCACAAATGACTGATATTGAGGCGAAAATTGCGGTTGATTTGGGCTTTTAGGTAGAAATAAATAGTAGGCGCAAAAGCAAGATGGAAATAGCGCGGGAATCCTTCAAATTTTTCCCAAAGGATGTTTATACCCGAAAACCCAAACGTGTAATCCTGGATCTCCATGGCCAGAAAAAACATGACCCATCCCAAAAGTCTGTCGGAGAGTCGCTCTTCCTGCCAACCCCGAAACCCTAGTAAAACTGCAAATAGTAAGGCTAAAAAATAGCCGAATTGTAAAGGTGTTTGATAGATCGACATAGAGGAACAGAACTTTTGCTACAACCTGCTTAGCGAGACATTTGTTTTTAGTGCTTTACCCTTACCGAGCCGTTGCCCATTATTCCGGAGATGGGATCAATTTTACCCGGTCCAAACTGCCCCACATTTCCGTTGCCTGAGCCGTGCGTGGCGAGTGATATCTGGGAGTAGACGTCCACATTTCCGTTACCGTAGCATTTCACCTTGGCCGTTTTAGCAACCAGATTTCTGGCGTTGACATTGCCATTACCCTCCTTTTTGATGTCAAGTTCATCAATACTTCCCTGCAAGGATGCATCGCCGTTGCCATCATTCTCGAATCGAAAATACCGTCCGACAAGACCCGCAACGTGCAAACTGCTGTTGCCACGATGCTGAATTACGGAGGCTTCGGGCAGGGTCACCTTTACTTTGATGCGCGTATCTTCTACGTATAGTTTGTTATTGGTATTTCCTTTTAATCCAACGGTCAGCACGCCCTCTTTCTCTTCTTTGCTGACGTACAACAACGACTCCAAATTTTCGTCGATTTCAATTTTAACGGAAAAGGATTTGCCCACTTCCACTTCAATTTTGCCGTCCAAATCTTCAAAACTAATCTTATCAAAATTTCGAATATCGTAGTTTTTTTGAACGATTTTCCCAGTGCCTTTTAATGGGGCATATTGGGCTTGGGTAAGGTTAACAACTAAACTCAACAGCGTAGTTATCAAAAGGATATTTTTCATAGAATGTATAGTTAAAATACGGGTAATGAATTACTGTTTTTTTGAAATTAAATGGTCTAAGCCAAATCTGCCTGATTTTAAGATTTGAAATTAATTTTTGTACCCCATTGATAAACCGGTATCTCCTTTTACCAAAAGCTCAACCGTAGCCTGCTCATTGGCTTTATTTTCGATGCGCAACGCGGTATTTTTATCGACGCTGATTTTTAGGGTTTCGTTGGGTTTTACCGTTACGGGCGAGTGCCGTCCGCCGGTAATAGGTGCTTTCCAAAGTTCTAGATTGGTAGATGAAGCGTTTTTTAGTTTTACCGAAAACGTACCGTGTTCATTGTTGCCCAAAATGAAGCTATCATTGGGTTTGATGTAGGTAGTAGAGGTGAGTGTACGGCACGATGTGCTGATGAGTGCCAAAGTGATGATGAATGCGGGTAGTACCTTTTTCACGTTTTGTACGATGTTTTCCAATCGCTCCGTTGCGGTTGGTGTTACAAAAGTGGGGTAAGGCCAAAGCTTCCACGCTTCAAAACATGATTTGACATGTCTCAAATGATGATTTGAAACGTAAAGCGTGCCAAATCATTGGCGGATTCAAGGGTGGATTCAAGTTATAAATGCAACACCCCTCTTATTTGTCGGGTAGATTCTAATACCAGTTGGGGGTAGTATTCCGAAGGGAGACTGCGCACAACAAGGTGTTAGGGGCTGTGCCATTTTAAAAAGAAGCCCGATAGGCCTCATCCGGCCAACTGACCAACCTGTTTAATGCCTTATTGTATGGCATCTGTGCTTCGCGCTGACGCAGGTATTGGCTCAAATCATCGGCCAGCTTCCGGGTTATTTTAGGGTTAGCTTTGCTTATATCGTATTGCTCACCAATATCATCATCCAAATTGTAAAGAGATAATTTTTCGGTCTTGTGGGAATAGATCAGTTTCCATTGGCCTTTCCGCATGGCCGAATGAAAACTAATGCCCGGCCCGCTCTTTCCCCATTTGTTGGGGTAGTGCCAAACCAGCAGCTTTTTGGCGGCCTTTCCTTTGGTAAATTGAGCGCTAAAATCCTGGCCATCTACTACTTGCGGCACCTCATAGCGCTTGATGTTGGCCATGTGTAAGATAGTGGGGAAGAAGTCTTCAATAATCACCGGGTAGGTTGAGACCGTTCCGGGCTGCGTGTGGCCGGGCCATTTCAGTAGCATCGGTTCCCGGATACCGCCTTCGTGTACGGAGCCTTTTCCAACGGCCAAAGGGCTGTTTTGGGTATAATCTGCTCCCATGCGCTGGGGCTGGAAACTGAAACCCCCGTTGTCCGACATGAACAGAATGATGGTATTCTCATCCAGCTTTTTTTCTTTCAGAAAGTCCATCAAATCCCCCAGGCTTTTGTCCATACCTTCTATAAGCGCGGCGTAGGCGGCTTCGCTTTCTTCCAGACCAGCGTCCACGTACTTCTGGAAATAGCGTTTGTCTTTATCAAAGGGCAAATGCACGGCGTAATGGGCCATATACAGAAAGAAAGGCTGCTGACTGGCCGTGGGCTTTACCAACGCATCCATGGCTTCCAGGGTAAGGGCTTCCGATAGAAAAGTGTCCGTTCCGTGGTATTTTTCCAGTCCCGGTACGGCGTGGATGGTCGTTTTTCCGGGCAGGTTGCCATAGTTACTTTCGCCCAGAAATGACTGCGGATGTCCCGTCATATTTCCGGCGATATTCACGTCAAAGCCCATATTTAACGGATTTTCACCGGGGGTATCCTTAGCCCCAAAATGCGCCTTTCCGGTATGGATGGTATAGTAGCCGTTGTCTTTCAGCACCTGAGCCAACGTTTTGGCGTACACCATTCCTTTTACGTCCTTTTGCTGGCTCATGCCTCGGTAATTCCAGGCCGGAGCATTGAGCACGCTGTCCGGCGCACTGGTATCCTGGTTGGGGTACGGAGAGGTCCAGTTACTGACCCGGTGGCGACTGACGTTCATGCCCGTCATCAAACTGACGCGCGTAGGCGTACAGACGGGCGTAGCGTACGCATTCGTGAATTTTACGCCCTCGGCGGCCAGGCGTTCCATGTTGGGCGTATGAAACCGGCGGTTGAGCGGTGTGGTTTCTTTCCAAAACGGCACGGAGGTATCCTGCCACCCCATGTCATCCACCAAAAACACAATGATGTTCGGTGGGGATTGGGCTACGGTAAGCAACGGAAAAGCCAGTATGAAAAGGACAAGCAGGTGACGTGCTTTTTGGGAAAAGAGGATAGAGTGCTGCATTAGATAAAATGGGAAAGGGAATCAAATGGGTAAAGAGCTAATGGCTGATTTTTACCCAAAAAAAAGGAGGGAGAAGACACCGTTCAGTTTACAGCCTGTTTATTCGTGAAATGAAACACCGAGAAATTCTGAATAGCGGGCACTCCTCTCGATTCAGTCACATGTAGCCGAACTTCGGAGACCTCCATTTCCTCAAAACGATGGATGAATTTATGCCCAATACAAGAGCCTTTAAAAACCAGTTGCCAACCCTTTTTAGTTTTTCCTTCCAGTACAAATTCCCGAACGCGTTCTCCCTTGGTGAGGTCTTCCATCAATACTATCTGATTGATTCTCTGTCTTTCAGGGAGTTTTACAGTGACCTGTTCACCAGTTCCGGCAGTAGAGGCAATTGGATTTGAAAACCGCCGCTTTATTTCATCTC
This sequence comes from Spirosomataceae bacterium, assembly GCA_041689775.1. Classification (GTDB taxonomy): domain Bacteria; phylum Bacteroidota; class Bacteroidia; order Cytophagales; family Spirosomataceae; genus JBDNFP01. Next base: position 8,978 of record JBDNFP010000289.1, on the reverse strand, counting down.
CGAATTCTTTGAGCCGCTTCACATCGGGCTCGGGCATTAGTCCGTCGGGCCCAGGTGTTACACCCAAAATAAGGGTCGTATTATGCCCCACTGAGTTGTAGTACTTTTCAACCAATTGATCCAATGGGAAGATCAGGTGCTCGCGGTTGGGGTCCCAAAACCAGTCATGGCCGCCATTGCCACGCAAAGGGGCATCGCTCATGGCATGCATGTAATATTTCCCATTGGGATCACCCGTTTTCAATAGCTGGAAGTCGTTGGCACCAATCTCCTTTTTGGCGGATTCTCCTGCCCCCGTAGAGACATAGGGGAACGTACCCCAACAGGGATAAGGAACCGTTCCGCTCTCGCTTCCCCCCCAACGCATATCGGCACGTTGCAGATTGTGGTAGAACAAACAGTTGGGTTGGTATTTTTCAAAAATGGAGAGTACGTCAGGTCCACCCTGATCGGGGCCGTGGGCGCCGCCATCAAACCAGACCATGGCCCAGTCGCCATAGTTGCTGAATATTTCCTTTGTGATATTTTCAATCATGGCGTTGTAGTGCTTTTGCCTGTTTTGTGCAAAGGCGTTGTTGCCATTCACTTTGAAATCGTAGACACCATAAAAGGCATTCCAACGAGTTCCGATATATACGCCGGGTAATATGCCGTGTTTTTCGCATGAGGTTTTAAAATCGCGCAGAATATTCCCTTCCCCATCTTTCCATTTTAAGGCTTTCATGGAATAGGGGGTGGCACTACTCTGATGCAAAAAGAACCCCGTTTCATGGCTCACGGTCAGGATCGCTATTTTAAATCCACCCTCTTTTAAGGATTTGATCCACTGATCCATATCATATTGCTGTGGATTGAAGATGTTATAATCTTCAACGGGAGTAATCCGCGCTTCGCTTTGTACATAAGACTTACCGTCGAATACATGCAGATCCATGGAAATCAAGGCAGCTAGCTCAGTATTTTGCCACTGGATTTGGGCTGAGGTAGGGATTGGAATGCTTGGCTCATTCTGTGCTTTTGCATTCCACAGTATTCCAATAAACAAGACTAGCGTACTAAAACAGTTACTCATAGACTATTTCTTTCAAGTTTAAATCGATCATCTGTTGCTTTCTGCCAGATTATCTATATAAACCGGTCGGATGAATATATCTACCGTAAGGGCGGCCCCGCCTGCACTACCTTAAATGTGACGAAGTATAGACAGATCAATGCTTCACCGTTGCCTGTATCCCCACAGCCATTACTCAAATGCCACCCCGAACCCCTAAAATCCGACCCACGTTTAAATGGATTTGGTAAGCCCTCCTTCTGTGGTACTGAAAGTCGCTTTCCAGTGAAAAGTTATCCGAAAAGCCCCGCCGGGCGGCTCTATGAGACGCTCCTCATGCTAAAACTCCACTCTACATCGGTATATCACCTACTTTGGGCATTCTTCAAGATGAACGTTACCAAATCAAGCAACCATTTCATACTCTACTCGGTAGGGAGAGTCTGCCCGTTTTGAGGCGTCTAAAATCTCAATTCGTAGAATATTGCCGTCCTTATCATAGTCAATGATAATTCCGGGCTTTGATTCATCGCTTTCAGAAACTATTCCCGCTGAAATTTCAATGAGAAGGACATCGACTTCCTTGTTGTATTTAACTTTCATTTTGCCAGTATTTGTTAATCTTGCTAGTCCTATAAACCGTAATCACTAATTTTGGATTTTTTACCACATTGACAAACACCCTAATTAAATATTCATTTCCGACTTCATCCTTCAAAATTGATTGTAAGATTACTTTATCTGATTCAGTTTCTTCTGTTAGGGTTTGTTGAGGAGATCGAATTACTGCCCAAACATCTGATTCAGAGATTCCCCTAGCTTCAATTTGTTCTTCTGCATGTTTCGATAAGACTATCTCGTCCATAAATCTTTAATTTCCTCCAATCTATGGATTTTTTAACTTAATTCCTGAATGAGTCCTAGGGGAAGGGAAGTCACACACGAGTCTTTCACTCATCATTTTGCTTAGCCTAAACAACGGAAGGTTGGACATTAGTTGCTAAAAAACCGGCCACCGAAAGCCGATAGTCAACCTCCCAAATCAATACTTTGCCGCCATGCGGTTTTTGAGGCGGCCGCTCCGGTACATCTGTCCTAGATTGGGCTGGGCGTTGAAGTAGTCGGCTCCTCTGTCGTAGTAGCCTGCTTACAAATCTAACAGCCTCGATCCATGCACGATTCGAAGTATTTGGATTACTTCATCGTTCAAAATCCGGTAAACGATTCTGTACTTTCCCTGAATGAGTTCTCTAATTCTATCGTTGTCAAACTCTGGTACTTTACGTCCGATTTTGGGGTGATCGTACAGCAATTCAATTTTCTTGAAAACTTTATTGACGAAACTCCTGCCGATTCTGGCTGAGCTTTGACCAATGTAGCGTTCTGTTTCCTCCAAATCTGTGAAGGCCGATTCCGTAATCGTTATTTTGATGCCTGCCATTTGCTCTCCATTTTTTGCCTAGCTTCTAACAAACTCATAACCTTGCCTTCCTCAGCGTCATGAATTCCTTTTTCGATCTTTTCGACAAACAAAAGTTTCTCTACTAATTCTTCCACGTCGAACTCATCAGGCATATAATCCAGCACTTCAATTACTTTATACTTTTTCATAAAACACAATTTAAAATTTCAACTCAATAGTAACCAGGTATTTAAAACCGGATAGGGCTCTTCCAAATATATAGAAAAGCAACGAATAGCTACCTATTCAAAATTGCTTTATCTATTTACAAATGGATCTCAGTATATTATTTTGTACAACCGACCGCCGATCGCTGACAGCCCCCACTAATACTTCGCCGCCACCCCCTTCTTCGGCGTCGCCTTCAAAATAAACGCTCTTAGATCGTCATTGGCCGATTGGAGGTCTATAAACTTATCCTTTAATTAACCTTCCTTAACTACAAAATACGGGCATACCTGGTTAGCAAACAGCGTTTTAGGTCACACAGGTGCGTCTTTTTTAGGGTTGATAGTATCCTTTTTTTCTTAGAACTTCCATGGCAGGACTATCCGGAACCACAAAAAAATCAGGAGAATAGCGAAGGCTCGCCGCTCTATCTTTGAGCGTTAATAATCCCAATCGGTATCGTCCTTGGACAAGATTACTTTGGTAGATGGCCGCCGTAAAGCCCCCTCGGTAGTCGCCTTTATCGTACAAGAAGGCCATATAGCCTTCCCATCGAAACCATTGGGGCGCGGCCACGTAGGTACGCTCATTGGTTTCTCCTTTTAAAATTAAGTAAATGCCTTCGCCGATGTCGGCCACGGGGCGACGGATTGAATCCAAGTGAATGTAGTCAATAGGTACCCCGTCATAAGCGTCTAACTTGCCCGTACTCCGCCGAAATCGTAAAGTGGAGTCAATCTGCATATCGGGTGTCAAAGGAGCTAAAATTTCACGCTCATGGGGAGTCAGTTCCGTCGTAGGAAACTTGTATATTCCTTGCTGAATAGCGTCGTGTAAAGGTTTTGGCCCGTCTATTCCAAAAGGAAAAAGTTTGCCCTGTACCGAATCATAGTGTTTTAAATCAAAGGCATCTGCCACCAGCGATTGACGCCACCAAGCTACCTCCGGAGTGTAATACCAGTACAAGTATTGATTATAAAAAGTCGCTCCCAAGAGGGCGACAACCAGCCAGTATTTACGCCATTGATTAGGAATAAGTACCGTCAACAGGGCATACGTACAGCCAAGAGCTACAACTGAATAAACCATATACCGGTCTACGATCATAACTTCCTTATCGACCCCCCTTGAAAGTGCCACTCCGACGGCCGTCAACATGACCGAAAGTCCAAAAAACAAAAGAGCTGAGAAGGAGGGGTTTTTCAAAGAAGGTAGTTTGTTCAACACACTTGTTCTAAGGGTATTTTTGAAATTAACCGTAGCTATCAGCCAACTGAAACTTACTAACATGATAGCGAGAGTAATCAGGCGGCCTAGGCTAAGAGTATCTTTCACGGAAAGTCGAAACGAAACAACCGAGCTCCCCAAAAAGCTCAGGTAAGAATTTATACTGTTTTGCATTTTTTGACTATGCTCAGTTCTTCGCCTGAGTACCCTGCCAAGCCTATAGCGGTGGGCATGCCCCAATAAAAAGAGCAACCAATCACCACCACCAACAAGCCCCAAGGCATGGCTCGTTGTAGGTTACCGACGAGTAGTAAGAAAATCCCAGCGAGCACCAATATATAGACACCATTGCCATTGGAATAAGGCAAAATCATCCCCATCACTACCGCACCCGCAAACCACTTTTTAGAGGAAGCATTGCTGAGAAAATAAAACAATAGGCTACTCAATAACAAAGACCCCATGTATTGGAGGGTGCTGATCGGCCATAGCAAGGATCGATGAATCATAGGCTGATACAATAAGAGTGCAATAGGAATAGTGTACCAAAGCGACAACCCCTAACTTCACCATTAAGCGCGCCATAACTAGGTATACCCCTATGTAAAACAGCGCCCCAACCAACATGAGTGTCGTGAGTTGATAATGCCCCTCAAGCACCGTATCAAACCACATGAGGCCAAATACCATTGCAAACCGGTGCCCATTGAAGTTTTGAAAGAGGATTGGTAGTATATTATTCGGATTTTCTTTACAATCTACTAGAATTGAAAACGTCTGGAAGTCATCAAAATAGGGTATATTGACTGAGTAGGTCCAGGTAAAAAACAGAAAACGCCCAATTATAAAGAGGAGAACCAAACAAGTCAGATAAAGGGGTATTTTTTTGGTCATTGCGCATCATTTTGTTGAGGTAGAGAGAGCCTAGGCAAATCCAATTGGCTATTTTGTTTAATCGAATAACTGATGTTACGCAATGCTATTTGGCCTCATCATGAATGATTTACTAAGAGCAGAGTGAAAGGTTGCCAAGGATTTGTTTGTTAGTTGTGAAACATGAACAAAACCAACCCAAGGCAACCCACCCTAAACTTTGGACATTACTGAGCCTAAATCAAGACGAATACACAAAAGTTTTAGGTATGTTTGCGGACGCCGCGCGGATGAACTGGTCAAGCGTAAGCTCCATCACAATACGCTGAAAAACCAGAGGCGGGTGCACAAAGAGTAAAAGGCATGAACCAATAGCCGTCTGAAAAGTAGCGTTAAAAAACTAGACTTAATGCTAATGTATCTCAACGAGAACCCAAACGAGAGTTATCATGGTTGTCTGTTCGGGATGTGCCAGGCCAAGTAATGGCCTTGTGATTGTTGTGGACGCTGACGAAGCGTCGTCCCGCCAGCGGCTCAAAGGCTATGTATATTTCGCCCACGCCACGACAGATATAATCCGAATCCTGGATAGGTATCCCATCAGTGGCCCTGTACTGGACGATCTCGATGAGCTGCTTAGGCGACTCGTGGGGTATCGCGCATTGTAGGGCCGCTGGCCAGTACGTTCTCCATGTGGAAGACGGAATCAGCGTTCAGTTGGGGTGGGATCACTCACTGCCTGACCAGCCAAGGCTTCATCCGCCCGGCGGTCCGGTCGTTTTTTTTTAGGCCGTGGCCAAGCTAGTGTGCGAGATCGAGTCGATCATTTTCAACTCAACCTGCCGGTCAGCGATTGCTTGTAGCTTCTAGTGACTCTGGCTTGCGGGCGGCTCGTTGCAGGAGATCGCTGTCCCTCGTTGTGCGAAGTCTTCCAGTAGAATCAATACCTTGGAAAATATTCTCTTACTTTATAAATTACTGATTTACAGAATACTATAAAGATGTGTATATACTCAAGGTGTCCCCGCAGACATTACACAAACGTTCCCATAAGCCATTAAAAAGCCGACCGCCGAAAGCCGATCGCTGACAGCCCCAAAAATCAATACTTCGCCGCCACCCCTTTCTTTGGCGTAGCCTTCAAAATAAACGTTCTAAGATCCTCATTAGCCGATTGGAGGTCTTCCTGCCGGAGGTACATCATGTGGCCGCTGCGGTAGCCTATCCAGTCCATGCGGTCTTTAAGGCGGCCGCTTGGGTCCATCTGCCACATGTTGTTTTGGGCGTTGAAGTAGTCGCAAGCCCCGTCGTAGTAGCCTGATTGTACCAGCAGGTGCAGGTAGGGGTTTTGGGCCATGGCCTGCCGGAGGTTCTCGCCGGTATTGTCGGTATTTTCGCCCGAGCGCGACCACGGGTACACCGGCCCAAACATAAAGTATTTCAGGTCGGTCTTATACCCCAATACCTCGCGGAAGTACGTGTTGATCGGCGGCGTAAACGAGTGCAGCCAGGACGTCAGCTCCGGGGAGTAATCCGGGCGCTCACCGGCATCCATGCGGTCAATGCCCAGGTAGCGGGAGTCGAGGCGGCCGATGGTTTTGCCCTGATCGCGGAGGAGTTCTTTCCAGAAGAAATTGGTGGGTACTTGCAGGTTATGTTCCAGCACTACCTTTTCGGACAGTCCCGAGTAGCGGGCGATGCGGGCCGCGATGGCTTTCCGTTTGGCCGGTTCCAGAAAACCACCCATCGCCAGGGCCGGAATCAGCTCGTTGGTGGTGAAATTCTCTACTTCGGGGAGCATCTGCGTCAGGTCTTTCTGTTGCAGGTCGGAGGGTAGTACCTTATGAAACCAGGCCGTGGCGGCGTAGTAGGGTAGGAGGTTGGCCGCACCCACGGGGCCTACACGGTCGATGCCGAGGTTGGTGGGCGACACCAGTATGACGCCGTTGAGGTACATCCAGTTGGCGTTCTGCAATTCTAGCGCCAGTCCCGACACGCGGTTGGTACCGTAGCTTTCGCCGATGATGTATTTGGGTGACAGCCAGCGGTTGTGGCGGCTCACGAAGGTACTGATCCAGTCAGCGAGGTACTTCACATCCACATTTACGCCAAAAAACTTAGCCTTCGCCTGTGGCGTTTCCTTACCCGCCATGCGCGAGTATCCCGTATTGACGGGGTCGATGAATATAATATCAGCCACGTCCAGAATGGAGTGGGGGTTGTCCTTTACGGTATAGGGTTGCAGCGGGTAGCCTTCGCTATCCACGTTCAGTAGCTTCGGCCCGGTATAGGCCAGGTGCATCCATACCGAGGCCGTACCCGGCCCGCCGTTGAAGGAAATCACTAACGGCCGGTTCACGCGGTCTTTTACGTCGGTGCGCTCGTAGTAGGTATAGAACACCCCGGCTATCGCCTTCCCGGCCTCGTCCCACACGGGCTGCGTACCTACCTTGGCGGTGTAGGGTACCTTCTGGCCTTTGATGGTCACGGTATGGGAGGTGGTGATGGTAGAGTCTAGGTCTAGTTTGAGGGCATGGGGCACAGCGGTGGCGATTGCTTTCGGAACCGTAGTAGGTTTTTGGGCCAAGAGGGGTCCTTCGACTACACTCAGGATGGCAAGGAGGATTGCGACGTATCGGAGGAAGAAGAGGGTATGTTTTTGCATGGGAAAAGTTAAGAACTTGATAATGATATTTTTCAGTTTGTAGTTAAATGCCTTCCAAGGTGCCTGTTTCTCTCACCATGATACTCTAATCAAATCGGGATACCAGTTGAATTTTTCATCGGAGGTAATGATGGATAAATCTTCGAGCATAGCCGTGGCGATTATCATCCGGTCGAATGGGTCTTTGTGCTTTTCAAGCAGCGGAATATCATTGTATGCCAAAACGTGAGAACTCTGAACAGCCAGCGTAATTATTCTCTGGTCTTGACACTCTTCCATCAATGACGAAAGTCCTTTTTCGAGCGTTAGTTTTTTAACTGCTATTTTGATAGCAATTTCAACATAGCTGAATTGACTGACGAAAATCTCATTCTCTGGACTTTCGATCAATCCTTTGGCCAAATTGGAAAGCCTAGGATTATTTTCTACAAACCAGATTAATGCCTGGGTATCGATCAAGTATCTCATCGATTAGATATAATCGTTCAAATCCTCCAATGGCTCATTGAAATCCTCAGCCATCCAAATTTGCCCGGCCAAGCCACCCGCTCTCCGCTTCGGTAACTTAATGCTTTCACTTTCTTCAAGGAAAGTGATGAGTACCTTTGCTCTTTTCAGCGTAGGCGGAGCTTCATCAAACTTCACTACACCATTATCATAAATTCCTTCGATCGTTCTGAGCATAATTGTACTGTTTACATAAATACTTTATCAAAAACACTGTTTTCTATCTTCTTGGTTCATAGCAAAATACCCTCCTGTTTAACGCTATCATAAAATGGAGTAACTCTCTGTCTGGTATTCCATTCATTTTTTGAATGTACAAACACAGAGAACTGTTCACCCAATTCAAGTGCCAAATCGTACAAGGGATAGCGAAAAGCTCGCGTTCTGGCTAAATCTAACGGCTCATCCATAAGTATCAAAATTTCCCAATCAGAATCCTCTTTTTCATCGCCATGCGCGCGGGAACCGTATAGAATCACTTTTGCCTTATCATCCACTTGGTTAATGGCCTGGCGAATGAGTTTAGTGACTTTTTTGTAGTTGATTTCATGAGCTATGGATTTGATTCATGATTGCTGGTTAGCGGTATTTTACTGAGAGATCACTTTCTTAAATAAATATCAATATTCAAAGATTCATGTTGACAAGTCCGCAGACAATAATCCAAACTTCTTCAATATGCCTGAGATGGTTCCTGTAAGTTTCCTTGACAATTCTGAAGCACTTGCACCGCCGATTAGTATGTTCGATTCTCACCCTTTTCTTGCGAAACCGTTTGTTCTGTCTTTTCTGTTTCTTGGTCAACTCCCCGTTCTTCGGCTTCTTATGCGAAACTTTACTATTTTCATGTATCTTACCCTGGTAACCCAAGTCCCCCCCTCGACTCTTATTTTCGGGTGGATGGCCAAGTCAGTCTCCTTGAAAACGCGAATGTCCGACTTGCGCCCCTCCGGCTCGACCTGGCAGTGTAGAATGGTACTATCCTTCTTATTTTCAATTATTTGAACCTTAATAATATATTTTTT
>JBDNFP010000288.1:0-36334 GCA_041689775.1 Spirosomataceae bacterium | reverse complement strand
GATGAGTATGTAGCATGACACCAATATAGCGAAATCAACCCATATAATCCATTACCTAAAACTCCTCCAACTTCTCCCCCCTTACAATCTCCTTATACCTTAAAAACGCCTTCTCCTCCAACAGCTTAATCCGTTTCAGGTTATTTTCAATCAAATCATCATAGGCCGATAAAATGGAGGCGATGCGGCGTTGGGTGGGGAGCAAGGGGAGGGGTACTTGTATGTCGTAAATTCTTTTTGGAGCTGTGTGCTTAACTTTTGTTCCCGTAGCGGAGGCAAAAATCTCATTACGAACAATACTGGTGAAGAAAAGATAATACAAGTATTTATAGGAAATTCGCTCCTTATCGATTGCCTTAATAAGACCAGTTCTTTGATTATGTAGGTACGTATCGTCACCAAGAACAAGAGCAGGACTACCAAGTAAACCCGGACCTTGTTCTGTCATAGCAATGACCAAATCATCCTTCTTTAACAAAAACTCCTCTGGAAACTCTCCATGATAGAATTTCTCTTTGCCCGCAACCTGTCTGAAACTCCCTTTTTCAAAAAAGTTGCCAGGTGTTAATATTATCAACTCGCCTTCATTGCCAAAATATTCGCCCTTGAAAGCCCAACTGTGCTTAATGTGTATTAATTCTCCTAGTTTTCTTGTCTCCCACTTCATACGGCCAACTCTTTAAAATTCTCCAAAATAGTAGAAGATAGCGAAACGGCTTCCTCATGCAAATCCGCCAACTCCACATGGATTTCATGAAGGCGTTCTTCGTAGTCAAAGTCTTCATCTTCCACGGTGGTAGCTACCCCCACGTAGCGGCCGGGGCTGAGGCTCCAATCCTTGGCCTCGATGTCGGCCTGAGACACCACCTTGCAGAGGCCCTCCACGTCGGTGTAAGTACCCTCGGGAAAGCGGCTCGTGAGCCAAAGGGCCTGCCGGTAGTAGTAGTCGGTATCGTGCAGCAGGTTGGATTCGTCCTCGTCGTTGGGGTCGCCGTTGAGTTGGCTTTGGAGGGCGCGGAGATCGTCGAGCTGCTCTTTCAGATTCAGCTCCTTCCATCCCTTATGCTTCGTGAGCTGGTACTCTTTGGTAGCCGAGGCCAGGGCATCCAGCAGTTGTTTGATGAGCCTGTCTTGCGGCTTCCGCAGCGCCTTGCACTGCCGGGCGATGCCTTCCAATGGGGTCGGATCGGCGGTGGCGGCTTGGGCGGCGGCAATGAGTTCGGTTTGCAGCGCGTACAAAGCGGGGGCTTCGTCCAACGTGAGGGCGTCGGCAAACGGCTGGTCGTCGGGGTTTTCTTTAAGGTAGGTCGCCGCAAACTTCCGGGCGGCACCGAGTACCTGCTGCAAGGCTTCGTGCAGGGTGGCGGTCACCTCGGCGGTATCGCGGGCTAGTTCGGCCGCAAATTCTAAGTAGTCCCGCACGGTGGTGGCACACTTCGCCGTGTCGCCCCGGTAGAGGTGTACGATGCAGATAAGATTTTGGAGCTGCTCGGGGCTAAAATCGTTCACCTTGGAGGTTATTTTGCGGTAAATCTTGCGGGCGTCGAGCATCAGCACGCGGTCGCGCCGGTAGGCGTCCTGCTCCTTGGCGCGGTCATAAAACCAGAGCGTGCAGGGCAGCGAGCGGGTATAGAAAAAATTGTTGCCCACGGCCATCATCACATCCACGGCCCCGGTTTTTACCAGTTTTTCGCGGATGTCTTTCTCGCTGTGCCCGGCATCACTCGCCGACGAGGCCATCACAAACCCCGCCCGACCGGTGGGTTTGAGGTAGTTGTAGAAATACTGAATCCAGAGGTAGTTGGCGTTGTCGTTTTTGGGCAGTTGCACTGTACCCTCCAACATCAGCCGGGGATCTTTTTTGACGGTATCCTTGGCCTTATCTACGCCATCCACGTTGAAAGGCGGATTGGCCATCACAAAGTTGCAGCCGTGTACCAGGTTGTGCTTGTCTTCGTAGAAAGTGTTTCCTTCCTGAATATTACCTTCCAGGCCGTGCACGGCCAGGTTCATCTTCGCCAGCCGGGTGCTGAGTTCGGCTTTTTCCTGCCCAAAGAACGTTACTTTCTCGGCGGGGCGCAGGCCTTCGCTCTCGATGAAGTAGCCCGTCTGCACAAACATACCCGCCGAACCGCAGGCTGGGTCCAACACAATACCGTGGTCGGGCTCGATGACATTGACGATGGTCTGCACCAGGCTCATGGGCGTAAAAAACTCACCGCCTTCCTGCGCGCCGGTCATGGCAAACTTATTGAGAAAGAACTCGTAGATTTTTCCGAATAAATCACCCTCGGCTTTCTGCAACACTTCCTTATTGAAAATGCGGAGCAGCTCCCGCAGTAGGTCGGGGCTAAACACCGAGAAATTGCGGGGCAGCACGCCTTTGAGGGTATCGTACTCATCCTCGATGGCCTTCATAGCGCTGTCGATAGCCTCGCCCACGTCGGCACTTTCGGGCAAAGCTACCAGGTAGTCAAAACGGGAGATGTCGGGTAGAAACAGGGCGTTGCGTTCCAGAAAGTCGTTTTTGGTCACGGGTCGCCTACCCCGCTGCGGGTGCGTGGGCAGGTCCTTTTCGATGCCTTCTTTGACTTTATCGAAGCGGTTGAAGGCGTGACGAAGAAAAATGAGCCCCAGCACGGGCATGGAGTATTCGGAGGCGGTAAGTTTACTGTTGGCCCGTAGCTGATCGGCGGCGCGCCAGAGTTCAGCCTCTAATTTTTTGAGTTGTATACCTTGCATGGATGGGGTTTGTGGTCAGAACTTCAAATATAACAGAAGGCAGGAAGCATTCATAGTATATGAAATAGAAGAGTACAGGAGTAGCAAACGGGTATCAAAAAATTGCCCGGCGAGCGCTATTTTGAAGGATGAATCAAAAAAATAGTCCTGTAAATCATTGATTTACAGGACTATAAAATACTATTGTGACCTCGACGGGAATCGAACCCATATCTAAAGTTTAGGAAACTTCTATTCTATCCGTTGAACTACGAGGTCGGGAAAGCCGACCAGTTATCCGATCGGCGTGCGAATTTCGGGAATTTTCAATTCCTGACCAAACGCTTATTCGTCTAAATCTGCGCTATAATCCGTATCGTAGTTGCCCACGTCCAACCAATTAGGATAGATTAGGTAATGCTTGTCTTTGACGAGCGCGGACAAATGATCCCGGAGCTCGGCTATATTCTCGTTATGCTCCGCCGAAATAAACACCACGTGCTCAGCCTTTTTGGCGTGGTAGCTCTTCCGAAGTTGCTCAATCAGGGTGTCGATCGAAACCTCTTCCGTCACGGTTTTATCCTCTGACTCATCGAGCCATTCATCGTCTGCGACGGGGGGCTTATAAAGATCTATTTTGTTGAAAACAATGATGGTATGCTTATCGCCCGCGCCGATTTCGGCCAGGGTACTGCTTACGACCTCCATCTGCTCCTCAAAAGAGGCGTGCGAGATATCTACCACGTGAAGCAAAATATCGGCTTCGCGTACCTCATCAAGCGTTGACTTGAAGGATTCGATCAGCATAGTGGGGAGCTTCCGGATAAATCCGACGGTATCCGTAAGAAGGTAAGGAATATTACCAACCGACACTTTACGTACCGTTGAGTCTACGGTAGCAAAGAGTTTATTTTCGGCAAACACATCGGCTTTGGCCAACCGGCGCATCAGGGTAGATTTCCCCACGTTGGTATACCCCACCAACGCTACCCGCACCAAGCGGTCGCGCTCTTTCCGGCGAGTAATGCTCTGACGGTCAATTTTGCTGAGTTTTTCTTTCAGGAAAGTGATCCGGTCTTTGATAATACGGCGGTCAGTTTCCAATTCTTTTTCACCGGGTCCACGCATACCGACCCCGCCTTTTTGCTTGCTAAGGTGAGTCCAGAGGCGAGTCAGGCGAGGGTACATGTACTGGTACTGCGCCAACTCTACCTGCGTTTTGGACTGAGCGGTTTTAGCCCGCATGGCAAAAATATCCAGAATCAGCAGACTCCGGTCGAGTACTTTAATATCCTGTTCCTCAAAAGTGGCTTCGAGGTTTCGTACCTGCGAAGGGCTAAGATCATCGTCGAAAATGATCATGTCCACCGGTTCAGCGTTCACGAAAGCCTGTATTTCTTGCAATTTTCCGCTACCCACGTAGTACCGGGTATCGGGGTGTTGGAGGTTTTGGGTAAAAGTGTGCTTCGTCTCCACACCCAGAGTAGTGACCAAAAAAGCGAGCTCGTCGAGATACTCCTTGGTTTTTTCTTCACTTTGCCGCTGCGGGCTCACGGCTACCAGTATGGCAGTTTCCTGCTTTTTCTCCGTCGAATTAAGTTGTCTTTTATCAATCATTCAAAAAGAATCAATAGTCTATTGGTTGGGCGTATACTGAATTGTACACTTTACCCTACATCAGTATATGTATAATTTACTGTAAAGCAGGCAGAAAAAAACGGTATTAACTACATAAAAGTTCTTGCCCGTGTGAGTAAGATACAATTATATTTTTGCAAAATTCATTCCAACCCTTTCCTATTATCAGGGTCTTTTGGTTAAATTTGTAAAAATACTAACGTCTATGATTCTCCTAACTCGGGTGTAATACCACCCACCTCCCCTTCCCGATTGGGTCTTCCTATTATCTGAGGGTACTACTATGTTGGCATTCTCTTATTATTATACTATCAACCTCAGGACGTTCAGTAGCGCACCCTTGCACTTTTACACCTGGTGCGGCGGAACATTAATCCGCTACCCACGCTACCACTGACCTACACTAATTTAATTACTACGTTGAAAAAATGGTTTCAATTGCTCCGGCAAGCCTTAGACGGCTCCGAGCAAAGCTACACAAGTGGGAGTATCAACAAGGCTATCTTCCTGTTATCCGTACCTATGATCCTCGAAATGGTCATGGAATCGCTATTTGCGGTGGTGGATGTCTTCTTTGTCGCCAAGGTAAGTATTGAGGCCGTGGCTACGGTGGGTCTTACCGAGTCGGTCATTATGCTGATTTACTCCATCGCTATCGGGCTAAGTACCGCGGCCACGGCTCTGGTGGCCCGGCGGGTGGGCGAGGGCAATGCTGATCAGGCCGGAAAGTCCATCGGGCAAATCATCCTGATTTCTCTGGCCTTTTCTCTCGTCATAGCGGGCACCGGCTACTACTACGCCGGAGATATACTGGCCTTGATGGGGGCCGATGCCAAAGTAATCGCCACGGGTACTCGCTACGCTGAGATCGAGTTCCTGAGCAGTCCTGTTATTGTACTACTCTACTCACTCAGTGGGGCCCTGCGCGGAGCGGGAGCGGCCTCGGCGGCAATGCGCTCTCTCTGGATAGCCAACGGAATTAACATCATCCTGGACCCACTATTCATTTTTGGTATTGGTTTCTTTCCTGAGCTAGGTGTCACCGGAGCAGCCGTTGCCACTACCATTGGCCGTACCGTAGGTGTGGCCTACCAATTGTATTTCTTATACAATACCAAAAATGCGGTTTCGATTAAGTGGCCCGATTTTATGCCGGATCGTACCCAAATTACCCATATTATTAGCCTTGCTTCCGGCGGTACCAGCCAGTTTTTGATTTCGTCGGCTAGCTGGATTTTCCTGACCCGTATTCTGGCTGAGTTTGGTAGTGATGTGGTGGCGGGCTATACCATTGCCATAAGGATTATTATTTTCACGGTCCTCCCCGCCTGGGGCATGGCCAACGCCGCCGCTACCCTGATGGGTCAGAATCTGGGAGCCAACCAACCCGATCGCGCCGAAACTTCGGTTTGGCTCACGGCGAAGTATAATATGTGGTTTCTGGTATCGTTGTCCGTCCTATTTTTCGTGGCCGCTGAGCCGATCGTGGGTTGGTTTAGCCAAAGTCCGGCCGTGGTAGAAACAGGCGTAACCACCCTGCGCGTACTTTGCCTGGGGTACGGTTTTTACGCCTATGGTATGGTCATTATTCAGGCCATCAACGGCGCGGGTGATACCCGCACTCCCATCTACATTAATCTGGTTTGTTTCTGGCTGGTGGAGATACCAACGGCCTACGTATTGGCGCTTGTGTTTGAGTGGGGGCCCATCGGGGTATTTGCCGCCGTACCCATCAGCGAATCGCTGGTGGCGATACTGGGCATACTGGTGTTTCGGCGGGGACGCTGGAAACTCACTCAGGTGTAGAACGCCTTCCTTCGTAGGGTTCCCGGTTGAGTGCTAATTCTCGCTTCATTTGGTATTTGTAATAAATGTTACAGATTTCGGATGGACCGAGAATTACTTTTGTATGAGCACCCAAAAAATGCTGTGCACTACACACACTACTTTTATTTGTACCTTTCATTTTTACATTCAATTTATGTTGGCAGTAAACATATTCGGATATTTAGCTTCTATTCTGATTGGCGTTAGCCTCGGACTCATCGGTGGCGGAGGCAGTATCCTAACCGTGCCGGTGCTGGTATATATGCTGGGAATCAACCCCGTGCTGTCTACGGCCTACTCTCTGTTTGTCGTAGGCACTACCTCGCTGATAGGTTCGTTTACCTACATGAAGAAGCAATTGGTAGACTACAAAGCGGCGGCCGTTTTTGCGGTACCTTCCTTCATCACGGTCTTTCTGACTCGTAAGTTTATCATACCCGCTATTCCGGATCCAGTGCTTACGTTGGACAGCTTTACGCTGGGAAGGCAAGGGGCCATTATGGGCTTATTTGCACTCATCATGCTGGCGGCATCTTATTCTATGCTTCGTGCCCGGAAGGCCGATTCTGCTGAGACGGAAGATGGACCACTCAAATTTAATTACCCACTCATTGCACTGGAAGGTGGCGCCGTAGGTATGCTCACCGGTATTGTAGGCGCAGGGGGCGGCTTTCTGATCATCCCAGCGCTAGTACTATTGGCTCGTTTGCCCATGAAAATGGCGGTAGGAACTTCGCTCCTGATTATTGCCGCTAAATCACTCATCGGATTTTTGGGTGACCTCGGCCATCAAGTTATTGACTGGCAGTTTCTTACCATCTTTACTTCACTATCCATTGTTGGTATTTTTCTGGGCTCGTACCTCACCCGATTCATTCCCAGTGCGAAACTTAAAGGTGCCTTTGGATGGTTTGTACTGGTAATGGCCCTCTTTATTTTGTGGAAAGAATTTGCGGCTTAAAACTATATACCTACGGAGGGAACTTGTAAATCTCCTACTACATAACTACTAATTATCAACTATGAAAATCGAACAAATTTATACCGGCTGTCTGGCGCAGGGCGCCTATTTTATTGAATCAAACGGTGAGGCAGCCGTGATTGACCCACTACGCGAAGTAGCTCCGTACATCGAGAAAGCAAAAAGCCGTGACTTAACCATTAAGTACGTGTTTGAGACGCACTTTCACGCTGATTTTGTATCGGGTCACCTCGACTTATCCCGAAAAACCGGAGCACCCATTGTATATGGCCCCAATGCACAAACTGGCTTTGAAGCGCACATTGCCAAGGATGGCGAAGAGTTTAAGTTAGGTAACGTCACCATCCGGGTATTGCACACCCCCGGTCATACCATGGAGTCTACGTGCTACCTGTTGTTGGATGAAAACGGCAAAGAGACGGCCCTGTTTAGCGGTGATACGCTTTTCATCGGTGACGTTGGCCGCCCGGATCTGGCGCAGAAAAGCGATCTGACGATGGATGATCTGGCTGGACACCTCTTTGATAGTCTTCGGAATAAAATTATGCCCCTACCCAACGACATACTGGTGTATCCCGCCCACGGAGCCGGATCGGCTTGCGGGAAGAACATGAGCAAGGAGACATCTGATACGCTGGGTAACCAGAAACTCTTTAACTACGCTTTGCGCGCAGATATGACCAAAGAGGAATTCACCCAGGAAGTAACCGACGGGCTTGGTGCACCTCCTAAGTACTTTCCTCAGAATGTAAAAATGAATAAGGAAGGCTACGACAGCATTGACGACGTACTCCAAAGAGGCGCGCAGGCGCTCAGCCCGGCGGCCTTCGAAACAGCGGCTAACGAAACGGGGGCCTTGGTACTTGATACCCGGGCAGCCAAAGATTTTGCCGAGGGCTTTATTCCTAACTCGATCAATATTGGTATCGACGGTAGCTTTGCTCCTTGGGTAGGTGCGCTCGTACCTGACTTAAAGCAAACCCTCCTGATTGTGACTGATTCTGGCCGTGAGGAAGAAGTAGTAACCCGACTAGCCCGCGTAGGATATGATCATAGCATTGGTTACCTGGAAGGAGGGTTTGCCAACTGGAAAGCAGCCGGTAATGAGGTCGATACTATCACGTCGGTTTCGGCGGATGATTTTGCCAAAACCTATTCCGCTGACCAACCTACGGTCATTGATGTTCGTAAGCCAAGCGAGTTTGAAGCTGAGCACATTGAAGGCGGTAAAAACCTACCCTTGGACTTCATAAGTGAGCTGATGGCCGAATTTCCAGGGGAAGGGCCCATGTACGTACACTGCGCGGGAGGTTATCGCTCTATGATCGCTTCGTCTATATTAAAGTCTCGCGGTTTCGACAATGTCGTCAACATCGAAGGAGGCTATGGTGCCATGGTGCAGGCCGGTGTACCCCGCAATGACCATGATTCAGTGGCCCATTGATTGTACTATTTAAAGTTAAGCGAAACCTTTTGCTTTTGTAGAAGGTTTTACTTTTAATTAACTCGATAGACTTTATAGGGTTTATTTTTTGTATCTGTAATCACAACCTACTAAATGAACATAATAGAACTAATTCGTCAACCTTGGCCCTGGTACGTAGCCGGGCCGCTCATTGGGCTCACGGTACCTACCCTACTATTGCTTGGCAATAAGTCATTTGGGGTGTCGTCGTCGCTACGCCACATCTGTGCCGCCTGTATGCCGGCTAATATTTCGTTTTTTAACTACAACTGGAAAAAAGAAGGCTGGAACCTCATGTTCGTTTTGGGTATTCTTGTTGGAGGTTTTTTGGCCACGCAGTTCATGGCTAACCCAAATGAGATCGTCATTGCGCAGGATACTCAGAATGACTTGGCTGCATTGGGCATTACTAATTTTGCGGGGCTGATGCCCGTTGAGCTATTTTCGGTAGAGAACATCTTTTCCATGAAAGGATTAATCTTCCTAGTATTCGGTGGATTTTTGGTAGGGTTTGGAACACGCTACGCAGGCGGATGTACCTCAGGTCACGCCATCATGGGCTTGTCTAACCTGCAAATACCCTCCTTGATCGCCACGATCTGCTTTATGATCGGTGGGTTTGCGGGTACACACTTGTTGCTTCCGTGGCTGATGAGTTTTGTTTAATAGT
Organism: Spirosomataceae bacterium; assembly: GCA_041689775.1. Taxonomy (GTDB): domain Bacteria; phylum Bacteroidota; class Bacteroidia; order Cytophagales; family Spirosomataceae; genus JBDNFP01. Next base: position 27,031 of record JBDNFP010000288.1, on the reverse strand, counting down.
GATTAAAAAGCGATGCAATGAAAGTAAACACAGATAATAGCGCTACTCTGGTAGCGCCTCCCTTGAAAGAAGGTGATGAGTTTGTAGCGCAGCCTTTGAAGGAAAAGCAGGAAAGTATTTTTAGCCTGGCTAAATACCTGGTGGTAGGGACGCTCTTCGGAATCATTTTTATCAAAGCCGAAATTATTTCCTGGTTTCGGATTCAGGAAATGTTCCGCCTTGATTCGTTCCACATGTACGGCGTAATTGGCTCCGCCATTGCTGTGGGCGCAATTTCTATCTTCATCATCAAAAGGTTTAACATCAAAACCCTTACCGGTGAGCAGGTAAAAATTGCCCCCAAGGTTTTTAATCAGGGCCAGATTTACGGTGGGTTGACGTTCGGACTCGGTTGGGCGCTCACGGGTGCTTGTCCCGGTCCACTCTTCGCCCAAATCGGCAGTGGCTTCCTCGCCGTTATCGTCACCCTTTTCAGTGCGATTGCTGGTACTTGGGTGTACGGCGCTCTACGAACGAAGTTACCGCACTAATCCAATGAGTGAATGTCGGAATGGGTGAATATAGTAAGTGAGTTTAAAGTTCAGGAGTACAAAGTAGGAGTAAGTTTAACCTCTTGGCCTTTCTATCTACTTTCAACTCCTACACCATTCCGACATTCTATCCGTTCACTCATTCAAAATCATTCCTTCACCGCCAAAAGATACGCTTGCTCGTCTCCCAGGGCGAAAAGCTCGCCGTCGAGGCTGGCGAATACTTCCGTTAGCGTTAATCCGGCTTGGGTAAACAGATGCTTCATTTCGGCAAGAGTAAATACGTACTGCTTGATTTGGCGGGTTACCTGCTCACTTCCCTGTACATACGTTACGTCCGCGTTGATCACTCCTTCCAGAGCATCGTATTCGTTATGAGCGATGTACAGGATATCCTCTCCTACGGGCATCCAGTTTCGCTCCTGAAAGTGCGGCAGAATGCTTTCAGCCAGTAAGTGGGTATGCGCCACAAAGCGCCCACCCGGCTGCATGTGAGCCGATATTTTCTGTAAAAACGCCACCATTACCTCCCGCGAAAAAAAGCAGAAGCTATTTCCCAGGCAATACGCTGCGTCATAAAGTACTTCGGGAAGTGGTAACTCCACAAAGTCGCCTTGCAATACCGTGACCGATAATTGCTCCGATTTCGCTTCTTTATCCATTTCTTGGCAGTACTCCTCCGAAATATCAACTCCCGTGAGGGTATATCCCCGGCGCGCCAAGGGTAAGGCATGCCTACCGTACCCGGCCATGACGTCCAACACCTGACTTTCGGGGGTTAACTCTAATACATCTTGGAGAAAATCAACTTCCCATTCCGTATAGACCTCTTCTTGATTTTGTTTCCAGGCTACCTGAGGCAATCCCTGGAAAAAAGTATGGTACCAAGCCACGATATGTGCAATTATAAGTTCTAAAAAATAATCCGCGAAGGTAGCCAAAATCATCCTCAGGTTGTGGAAAAAAATTCATAGCTACTACCCGAAAGACCGTATTTAGGCTCTGAGAAGGGTAGGAATGGTTTTAGTACTTTATTTAGAAGGTAATTTTGAATTAAACTCCACAACGATATGATGCGTAACCAAAAAGAATACGAAGGAAACCCAATAGGATTGTCAAAAGAAACTGCCATTATGATGGCCCGCGAACTTGACCGTCACCTATCCTCATTTATTACCCTTTATCAGCAATACCACAAACACCATTGGCTGGTCGAAGGCCCGCAATTTAGAGATCTGCACCTGTTTTTTGAAAATAACTACACGGAAGTACACGAGCAGTATGATGCAATCGCCGAGCGACTAACCATCATGGGTATTGCCCCAACCTGCCACCCCGAGAATATGTACAAACTATCGTACATCGATCACGAGCCCGAGGGAGTATTCCGCATTAGGGAAAGCTTACAAAACGACATGGAAGCCGAGAAGACCATTGTGATAGAGCTTCGCAAATCCATAAAAAAGGCTTTTGAACACGATGACTTTGGCACAAAAAATCTTCTGGAAGGAATCCTGTATAAGACCGAAGAAAGAGCTCATCACATAGAGCACTTCCTCGGGGCGGACAGTATTTATGTACCCAATGAAAACTTCAAAGAAAATCTTGTAGAAGCTTAAATACCTACTTTCCTTACAAATATATCCGCAAAGAGGGTGTCTCAAAATTTACTGAGACACCCTCTTTTTAGGTTACTTGATGTAAGTACTAATGCATAATTAGTTTGTATTATTAATTTAGTCAAATTACTGGCTAATGTTCTATATTCAAATATTTACAAAAAGGTAACAGCTACAAGCTAATAGCTATCAGCTACTTAGTACTGATAATCCGTTTAAAAATAAAGGGACTTTTACCCGAAACCAGCCACATTCTTCCTCTACTTCCAGCGGTCTGCTGCCCAAAAAAGAGTACAAAGACGAAAGACTTTCTAAGCCTTTCCCATTAGAAGTTTCAACCCGTTCTTTTCGGCAAACCGAATTGGACACCAGTAACCACAAGCCTTCACTCTCGATCTGTATTTTTAAAGGTGTGTCCGCATTGACTCTATTGTGCTTGATGGCGTTTTCGAGTAACATTTGTAACGTCATCGGTACTACCATATAGTCCAGCGTAATCGGATCAAGTTTTATTTCGATGGAAAGCCGGTCTTCAAATCGGGTGGTTAGGAGAGAAATATAGTTTTTAACAAATTCGGCCTCTACTTCCAGGGATACCAACCCACTGTCCTGACTTTTTAACGCGTAGCGATACACTTTGGAAAGTTGGCGAAGAAACTGCCGGGCCAGGTCCGGCTGATCCAGAATGAGGCTATCGAGCGAGGCGAGACTATTGAACAGAAAATGCGGATTCAACTGATTTTTCAAGTTATCAAACTGCACTTGTGTTTTCTCTTTTTCGAGATGGGCCGCCCGAACAGCGTTGACTCCCCATTGCTCAAAAAAGTGGTTGGCAATAAACCCCAGGTTCATCACCGAACTACCAAAAAAGGCTGTTATTCCAACAAATAAAAAATGAATCTTCTCAAGTGACCAGGTAGGAATCAGCATGATCCGCTGGTAGGCGTACATACCGATCGGAATCATCATACCTTCAATTAATAGCCATCCAATAGTCAACTGGGTAGCAATACGAATCCCTACCCCCTTCTCGAAAGGCAAATGCACGTTCAGGCGGTCGTTCAGAATATAGTATGCAACCCACAGTCCGTTCAGAATCAAGATCTGAATGAAAAAGTAAGCTACATGTTCGGTTAGGGTCAGCTCTGGGAGCACCCAGAAGCGACCGGCAAAGCCAAATACGGCAAAAACTAAAATGGCGATACCTACGTATTTATTATACTTGATTTTCATAACCGTGTGAAATTATGTGGCCGTCAGACATCTCAATGATGCGGTCGCCCCCCGCGGCAAAGTCCTGGTCGTGGGTTACGGTAATAATGGTCTGACCGTTGTTATGCGATATGTCACGAAATATATCAAACACCATGTCGGAATTAGTTTTATCCAGATTACCCGTAGGTTCGTCGCCCATGACAATCGTTGGGTCGTTGATGAGCGCTCTGGCGATGGCCACCCGCTGCTGCTGTCCTCCCGATAGCTTCATGGAAGGTTTGAGCGCGTGCTCGTGCATGTCTACCATGCGTAGCTTCTCGTAAGCCCGCTCCTCTACCTGCTTTGCTGAATACTTACCCAATTTCAACCCAGGAAGCATCACGTTCTGCAAGGCCGTAAACTCAGGCAGCAGAAAATGAAACTGAAAAACAAAGCCCATATGCTCGTTGCGAAAAGCCGCCAGTTCGTTTTGGGATAGTCCAGTCAGCGAACGTCCGTTCATTTCCAAAGTACCCTCGTACGCCGTGTCCATTGTAGAAAGGATGTACAGCAGGGTTGACTTCCCACAGCCCGACTTCCCCACAATCGACAAGAATTCCCCCTTCTTTACCGCAAAGGAAATATCTTTCAAAACCTGAAACTTCACCGGTTCCAGAAAGAACTTATTGACGTGGGACGCTTTCAGAATCGTTGGCGGTTCACTACCTGATTTATCTAAATTTCTATTTTCCATACAGTAGTATCGTGGGTTTCAGAATCCTGAATTCTCTAACTCTATCCCCTCAAAATCTCAACCGGATCGATACGGGCCGCTTTCCGGGATGGGAAATAACCCGCCAATAGCGTCGTGACGACCCCAAACAAAACACCCAACCCGTAGTGCATTGGGTTGAACATAACCGGAAAAGTATCAATGGCCAGAAAATCGCCGGCCGTAAAGGGCGTAATAGATAATAAATAGCTGAGGCTGAACCCTATCACTACGCCAAGTACCGCTCCCAATAGCCCAATGATAGCCGACTGAATCATGAAGATCGCCACTATGTCCCGGCCGTCGAAACCAGTTGCTTTCAGAATGGCGATATCTTTAATTTTATTCATCACATTCATATTCATAATGTTATAGATACCGAAACCCGCTACTACCAGCAGTGTAAAGGATATCACAAAGGTCATCACCCCCCTGATCTGCTCTCCGGCCAGAATCGCCTGATTGGCCGTAGCCCAGTCTTCTACCTTATAATTATACTGTCGGGATAGCTCCTTTCCGAACTCAATGGCCTTCAAGGGATCTTTCATTTTGATGTGCAAATCGGTGATGTAGTTGGCATCTTTTTGAATCAATTCCTGCACCTTGGCGGTATTCACATACCCACGAGCATCATCGACGGTCTGAATACCGAAGCTAAAAACCCCCACTACCCGTAGTAAGGCTGTGCCACCCGTTGAGGAGGTAACGTTTACCTTGTCACCCGTTTTTAGGTTGAGTTTACGCGCCAACAGTCGGCCCAGAATGACTCCGTTGGCATTGGACCGCAAGTCTTCAATCGTACCTGACTTCATTCGTTGACTGAGTCGATACAGCTTCTCTTCACGCACCACATCGACCCCTGCCAGCGTTCCCGGGATAGGCACCGCCCCGGTATTAAAAAATACTTGGGTACTTACCTGTGGGGATACTCCCAGTACTTCGGGCTGCTGCTCAATATGCCGGGCGATGATCATCCCACTTTTGATCTTAGCCAACTCCTGCTTGGGTTTCTGGTGGTGAATCACATTAAACCCATTAGGATTTAGCGTCTCGATCAGGCTGGGACGGTCGGACGTAATCTGCTTGTACATGCGCACGTGGGGCGAGGCGTCGAGGGCGGAGTCTTCCAGAAACTGGTTGACCCCCTGCATGAAGCTGATCATGACAATGAACATCGCGATCCCGAACGTCACGCCCAGCATCGCCACCAATGTCTGCTTCTTCTTGGTCAGTAGGTGGGTTTGGGCAATGTTATAGGTGATTTTTAGTTTCATTTTATCTTCAAATTTTTACCACAGAGTACCCAGAGTTAGGGCACAGAGTTTAAAGGAGTTTTTATAGTGCTAGTCTTTTGATTCGTGTTTTCAAGCTCACTACGTTAAAGTTGAGTAACAAACCAATTTTTGTGTTGCTAAACCGCATATAAGTCAATACCTGGGCCATGTGAACATCGTGAATTGCGTCAACCGATTTTAATTCGACTACCAGCTTTTTTTCTACAAATAGATCGATCCGATAACCACAATTAAGCTTTACTTCCTTAAACACCAGCGGCATAGCTTTTTCTTTTTCAACAAATATTCCCCTCAACGTGAGTTCATAGTAGAGACACTCCTTATAGGCACTTTCGAGTAAACCAGGTCCCAAAGCAGTATGCACCTCAAAAGCACAACCCAATACTTCATGCGTCAAATCGTTAACATCCATACTTCTTAAACTCTGTGATAAAAAAATTACGGTTTGATAATAACCGAATTCTCCATCAACCCACTCTTCACTTCCACCAAATCCAGATTCTCAGCTCCGATGGTGATTTTTATCTTCTTCTTTTCACCGTCCTCCTGTATCCATACACTATCCCCGTCCATCACGTATAACTTCGGGACGGTCAGAGCTTTGGGATTTTGAGAAATGATGATGTTCGCTTCTATCGTCAAACCGTAGTAGCCATCGGGAGCCTCCCCCACAAAATCGGCATCCACCCGGAAGGTCTGATCCAATTTATTGAGTTTGGGATAAATTTTGGAAACAGTAGCCTCGTAGAGCTTTTGCTCAAAAGCATCCACCTTGATGAGTATCTTTTGCCCTGTTTTCACCCGGGTAAAGTCGTTTTCGTCCACGGCCATCTGCACGTACGCTTGATCACTACTCCCAATTAAGGCTACCGCTTCGGTACGCTTTACCAGTTCTCCGGGTTCTTTATAAATCTCGTAGACCTTCCCGTTCGTAAAGCTTTTGATCCGGTAGTTTTTGGAGTCGTCGGCCGATACCCGGTACTGGCTCCGGGCGTTTTGAAGTTCTACGTAGAGTTGGTTGCGGGTTCGTTTTAACGATTGCTGGCTAGCCGCGAGGCTATTGCGGCTAGTGCGGTAGGCCAGTTCGGCCCGTTCAAACTCTACTTTGGAAGTAGCATTTTTCTCATAAAGTCCTTTTAAACGCACGAAATTCACCGAGTCGTTTTCCAGGCGGGTACGGGTATTGCGCACCTGCACTTCCAGCTCATTCAATATCGGGGAGCTATCCGACAAGTTCGCCTCCGACTGACGGTAAATAGTAGCGGCGGCCTGCGAGCGGGCATCGGTGGCGTCACTATCCAGCACAAAAAGTAATTGCCCCTCCTTAACGGTATCTCCTTCGCTAACCAGCTGCTGCACCAGCACGCCGTCGCCCTGGGCAAAGAGTTTGAATTCGTTTCGTGGGTACACGTTTCCGGAGGCATATACCGCCTCCGTGAGTTCTTTTACAGCCGGGCTAGTACTTTCTTCCTCAAAAGAACAAGCAGAGATTAAAATGCTGAATGCTGAGATATGAATTATGAATTTTAGGGCTTTCATTTGAAATTTTAGTTAGCATCACAATAGACTTTATTCGAAATAAATTTTTGCGCGTGCGCGCAGGCGCAGGAAACCAATCTTTCTGAATAAAGTCTAATCTATTGGCTGTCAATTTTTTATTTGTATCTTCTAGATTGTCAGCATCCATCAAGAATTAAAAATTCAGCATCGCCGGGCGAACCCGTCTGAATTACCTTCTGCTTTGTAGCAGCGACCCATAAATCAGGGAGTCGGCCAAAGTCCGTAAGTAGCGGTTTTGCGCTTGGAGAGTCTCGTTAAAAATGGTGATGTACTGATCGTAGGTGTAGACACCGGCTTGGTACTTGATCATGGCCAACTCCATATTTCGGGCCGCCAGATCATTATTCCTTTCACTAAATTCCAATGATTTACGGGCCTGCTGGTAGGAGCTTAGCCACTCCTCATCTTGAGCCTGCTGCCGTTGGCGTTCGGCTACTAGCTCGGTTTGGGTTATATCGGCCCGTATTTTGGCGCGGTCGAGGTTGCGGAGCCGGACACCACCGTTGAAGATGGGTACATCGAGCCGGACACCCACCACGCCAATACTAAACCACGGCTCCCGGAAGTTCAAAAAATTGAAAGTTTGCCGCTGCGCCTGCGCCGTATAACGTCCGTACAGCGAGACCTGCGGCAAACGCGTTGCCTGCTCCCGGTCAATCGCCGCCTGAAAGTAGGTACGCTGCGCCACTTTTAGCTTAATCTGTGGGTACTCATCTACTACCAAGAATTGAATAATAGACACCTGCTCGGACCAGCTTCGGGCCGCATCGGTCGCTATGTCTACCTCCTGACCAACCAACAATCGTAGCTGCCGCAGATTATTGACATACGCCAATTCATTTTGCGCCAGCTGATCGGCCAACGTCAGGCGAGTACTTTGGGCACGGTTCAAATCTAGCTCTTCGATTAGCCCGGCGGTGTAGCGCTCTTGGGCTAAGACCAATAACGTATCGGCATTTTGTAGATTCTGCGCAGTAATCAACATCGCTTCCCGGCTGAGAATGCCCAGGTAGTAGCTCCGGATCACCTGCGTTTCGAGTTGGTCTTGCTGGGCGGCTACTTGCTTTTCGGCAATCTGATGATTGAGTTCCGCCAGTTTGATATCGTGGGATAAGGTAGGGTTCACCAATCCATAGCCAGCTTCCAGTCCGGCGGTCATGTTGAAGGGTACTCCAAATTGCAGTTTACGAAACTGTCCTGCCTCTCCTCCCAGAAACTCCGCAGGTACGAGTTGGACCGGTAGAGCGTAGTTATATTCCAGGGCAGAAATCGCTTTGAGGGTCGGGAGTTTACCCGTTTTGGTTACTTCCACGGCACCAGCCTGCCATTGGGCCGTTTGTCGGGCGGCTTGTAAATCGGTGTTGTGTTGCCGGACCATTATAACGGCCTCTTCAACGCTTTGCAAGGTGACCTGAGCATTCGCTTCCTGAAAAAGCCCAACGACCAACGTCAGACAACAAAGCAAACAAATAACGTGTTTCATCCTTTTTGTGTGATAGTATATTCTACAAAGGGTACTTACCTCCGGTAAGGTACTAATAAGCCAAAGAACGCCCTTACCGAACAAACACAAAAAAGAATGGATACGAAACGGAAGAAAAGTGGGTTGAGGCGGGGGGATAACTACCTATCCTCGTACTTCTCCATCGCTCTTCTCAATGTTTGCCGGATTCGCTTACGTAGCAAGTCCGGTTCCAGTACCTCGGCGTCAGCGCCTAATTCCAGAATACGGGTAATGAGCTCCCGGTTTTGGTAGACCGTCCAAGTAAAGTCAACCCATCCCTCCTTCCCATTTGACTCTTCCTGGGAAGCATGCCAAGGCTTAGTTCTGATATAATAAGCGCGTTGCTTCTTTACCCGTACCACGATGCGTTCTACCTTTCCCTCCATCGTAACTCCGATCAACTCCTTAAAATAGGTAGTCGGATCGGGGAGTTCTTCTACCGCAGGCTTCCAGTCGGAATACCGTGGTTGGCTTATAATCCGATCCAGTGCGTAGTTTTGATAAGCATTCCTTTCTTGATCATAGCCAATCAAAAACCAGCGGTGATTGTATTCTTTCAGGAATACCGGAAACACCGTACGTTGACTGGCAGGCCTCTCGAAGGGTTCGTACGTAAATTCAATGGTTCGTTTCTCCTTCGTATATTTCAGTAAAGTTGCGATGTAATCCTGCCCCCGATATTCCCTTTTCTCAAACTGCAAAAATGGATCACCCTGCGCGTCGGCGGTTCTCATCCGCTTTTCCATCGCCAGAAATACCTTATCCAGTTCTAGGAAAGCCGCCTTGGGGGCTTTCTCGTACAGTTGGTTCAAGTAGCATACTACTTCATCCGTTTCGGCCATTTTCACACCTTCCAGAGTTTCCAGTAAAGAAAAAGCCTTCTCGTACCGGAACTTAGCGTGTTTATTCCCCTTCGGTATGGATGCCCCCATATCCCGTAAAAACTGTAAGTCTTCCCGTATTCTTCGCACGTTAATACCTGAGTCCACCACCTCACAAGCAGTGGCTAACTCTTCGGCCGAGTAAGTGTTCATCGTGCGTAGGCAGTGGTGAATTTTGAAGATACGCATCAGGCGTACGTTTGAGGTTGAGTCACGAGTCCGGGCCATAAAAGTTTTTTTAACAAAGATACATCAACTACATTAGAAACGTATTTAATAATTTTAAAGCACCCAAATCCCCCCCACATTTGTATCGGATCAAACAACCAAACACCGCTGCTATGACGACAATCGCTACTACTTCCGCCACTACCCTATTCAGCTTTTTGTCTTTCGAAGCTACCCGCGAACAAGCGGAGGCGCTCTACCGTTTGGAAGAGTTTCTGGACGAAGAATGCGGCGATGATGTGTTTATCCTGCGGGGAGCCGCCGGTACCGGCAAGACCTCGATGGTGAAGGCGGTGGTTGATTATTTGGATACCAAGGAGGTTTCCTGCTTCCTCACTGCTCCCACCGGGCGAGCCGCCAAGGTCTTGGGCCACAAAACCCGGAGCATTGCCCACACCATCCACCATACCATCTACCGCGTAGTACCTACCGACGACGATCGGATAGTGATGGAACGTCGCGCCAATGCGCAGGAAGGGTACAGCGTGTACGTGGTGGACGAGGCCTCCATGATCAGCGACGCCCACCGCGCCGGGGGAAGTTTCGTTACGCCCAACTCGCTGCTGACCGACCTCGTGGCCTACGTTAAGGAAGGTAATCCGCGTAACAAAATCGTCTTCATTGGCGACCGCTACCAGTTGGCTCCGGTGAACGAAGCCGAATCGGTGGCCCTGAACCTGCGCTACATCGCGGGGAAACATAGCCTAACGGGACACCAAGCCGAACTCTCGGAAGTGAAGCGACAAGCCGGGCAATCGCCGATTCTGGCGATGGCTCACGACATCCGACGCCGGAGCGACGAAGGGCGGGCTTTGGGAAAACTGAACCTACATCGGCTTTATAACGCCACCGCCGGGGTAACGTGCTACCTTAAACTGTACGATCCCAACCGCCCCGATCAGGTGGTGATGATTGGCTGTGCCAATAAGAACGTCCACACTTTCAACAAGATGGTACGACAGCGCTTGGGGCATACGGGTTTGCTAGCCATCGGCGATCAGGTGGTGGTGAACGAAAACTGGTTGGATAATCAGCATCTGATTGTGAAGGGAGAGACGGGGATCGTGCGTGACATTCACGACGCGGTAGAAAAGCGGGCCGAGCTGGAATTTGTGACGGCTACCATTGAGTTCCGGGACCCCGATAATCAGCTAATCCACGTAACAACCAAGGTGCTCTTGGATACCCTAAAAACGCCAACGAGCGAACTAGCCGGGGAGCAAATCCGGAACCTCATTGCGGACCGAATGGCCAAGAATCGGGATTATAAGGCCAACCCCCACCCCGCCAATGATCCCTACGTGGGAGCCATGCGCCTGCGCTATGGTCACGGCCTCACGGGCTACCGCGCGCAGGGTGGTGAATGGAACCACGTGCTTCTGCATCCGTGGTTTCCTGATAATGACTATCGCTACGCCTACACAGCCATTACCCGTGCCCGTGAGAGTGTGGTGAGTTGGGAGTAAAACGACTGGTGACAGAATTGAAAATGTGTATATTTGGGTAAAAGAGGAATGCCTTATGGAAACTATTCAAATGATACGTGCAAGCCTGCAAGGGTTCTGGAAAGACAAGCCCATCCGCCGGGCTTATCTTTTTGGCTCGGCGGCTCGAAACGAGTTAACTCCCCAAAGCGATATTGATATTTTGGTTGAGTTGGATAGCACTCAACTCATAGGCATGATCGAGTACATCAAAATCATGGAAGGTCTGGAAATGCGATTGGGCAGAAAAGTGGATTTGGTGGCGACGGATGGTTTGTCACCGTATATCAAGCCTATTATTGATCGGGAAAAACTGTTGATTTATGAAGCGTAATAATAATCTAATCAGTTAAAATATTGGGTGTCTGCCGCGAAGATTTGACCCTGTGTTGCGTTTCGCAACGCCTACAATGAAGGTTTCCTTTATTGACTCTTCGAGAATTTGACTAATGAACTTGGTCGAATTTGAAATTTCTCAGGATGTATTCAGCTACTGGAAAAGTACTGTATTATATTATTGAGGTATTATGGGATTTAGAAATCAGGCAGGCACCCTTTTTTATTCAAACATGGAAATTCTTCAACTCGACATATCGGCATTACTGAATTCTCTTCGTAAAGCAGAGAATTTTAACGATTTATTATGTCTGTTGAATGAGGTAATCGAGTTCCAGAATAGTGATTCAGTTAATCCTAAAAAACCAATTTCTCGTAAAAGACTTACCTATAATCTCAAAAATATAGATACGCTTTATAAGTCTTTTGAAATCCCTAAAAAATCGGGCGGAAAAAGAATAATTCTTGCCCCCAATAATTCCCTTAAAATAATTCAGCGGTGTTTGGCTCTTCTATTACAAGCGGGCTACCAACCTACCCAATCGGTTAATGGATTTGTGACTGAGAGAAGCGTAGTAACTAACGCCACGATACACGCCAACAAGAAATTCGTCCTTAATATTGATCTGGAAAACTTCTTCCCAACCATCTCGCACGGACGAGTACAAACCGTATTGCAGTTGAAGCCATTATCTTTGCAGCCTACGATTGCTGGCTATATCGCAAAATTAGCCTGTTACGAAGGGAACCTGCCGCAGGGTGCTCCTACCTCACCCGTTTTGTCTAACCTCATTTGCCAGCGCCTAGATCGTCGTATCGAAGCGTTGGTCAAAAGCCATAAAATTGCTTACACCCGCTACGCTGATGACCTTACTTTCTCTTGCGACGAGCCTTTCCAAAACGGTTTTCTAAATCATTTAGACCAAATCATTCAGGAAGAAGGCTTTACGCTCAATATGCAAAAAGTAAGGCTGCAACTCCGCAATAACCGACAGGAAGTTACGGGGCTTACCGTCAACGATAAAGTGAACGTGTCGCGTAAGTACCTAGGCGAGGTACGGGCTCTGCACAATTGGGAAACGTTGGGCTACGAGGCAGCGCAACAAAAATTTCTGCAATCATACAAACCCCGGATTTCGGCCAAAAAGAAAAAGAGACAGCCCCAGTTACGTAACGTACTGAGTGGTAAGATCAACTACCTCAAAATGGTGCGAGGAGACGAGGACACACTTTACCAGAAAGTGAAAGCGCAATACCGTAGCCTGGAAACGGGAGAGGTTAAAGAAAAGCCTCTGTCAGAGTTTTTGCCAACATGGAAACCAGAGATTGATCACAATCCCCGGCGGGTAGTGCATTTTCTACGGAATTTCCGGGTTGTGAATGATACGGGGTTCCGGGAGCTACTCCATGACCCGGATACGAGTGATTTTGATTTTTTGGCTAATTTGGAAAAAGTGAACGCCCAAATGCCAGGCTTGAAAAGCGTACTCACGCCCAAACTTTACCGCAAACTGACGGATTTCGTCAATGTATATAATACGGCCGGCGTAGCCTATTATGAGAAACATAGTCTGCTACCTTTAAAAGGCAGCCCACGACAGCTAAAAAACTTCTTAGCGAAGCTGCTGCTTAAAAAAGTGAACATGGAGGTGGAAGAGAATGAAGCGGAAAATAAACCCGCTGTTTCGCCAGATAAGGCAGTCAGTAAAGCCACTAATCAATTCCGTGAGCAAATCCGAGTAGGGAGCGACTACTTTCAGGATTTAATACTAGCCAATGCGTTGAAGCCAACCATATTCGAGCTGGTTGAATACGCCATCAATCTGAATAAGAAAAAAGATGTTTGAGAAGAAGAATTTTTCCGAACCAGCTGATATAAGTGGCATTTTCTTACCAAATGAAGAAGAATTTGGCATTAACTGTTCATTCTTTACTGATTCTTGGGAGGCAGTGAAAGCTATGCGCTCGTTAATGAAGGATCTCGTACAGAATGATTTATACAGTACCCCTACTGCCGAACGAAAGTTTTGGCTTCGCTCAGCAGTAATCCAGCGAGGAACGAAGCAAGAACCGTTTTTTGCTACCGTCATTTACGTGCATCTGGAAAAAGGATGCATAACCAATAAAGCAGCATTTAACCATCCTAGATTACAAAAAACGAAGCAGCGGCTTTGGTCGTTGGCTGATTGGTCGGTGCTGTATCAGGACAGCGAAGAAAAGAATCAGGAGCACGTATTTCTGAACTCAGGTGATAACCAAGCCCATAAAGCCCCATGGTATAAGGGGATTACCCATAAATTAACTTTTTATCATTCGTAAAATATGAATAAGCCTATTTTATTTATAGACGAAAAACCATTTGATCCAAACCCTGAGAGGAGGAAAAAAGCAGAAAACCAGTATAATAATTTGAAGGAAAGATTAAGTCAGTTCGGAGGGATTAATATGATTGAATTCTTTTTTGAGCCTGATGTAAGAAGGAAAATTCCAAATGATTATAATTCTGAGGAGTTTAAATCTTTGATAAAGGATAGAAAGTTTATTGTAATTCATAATAGCTACCCTGATTCATACGACCCTAACCCAATTATGTCTGATGCAGAGATTAAAATATTCAGAACAAAGCTAAATAAGGACACAAAGCTTATCAGATTCAGTGGTTCTATTCATTTGAGATTAGATGAATTCAATGTTCAAGAACCTTCAATCAAGCATTTTGCATACAATAGATAAATTTTATATAACAATTTTGACACCTTCATAAGATACTGATAGCATATAATTTTGAAAACCCTTATTTCAAATTGATAGAGGATGGTAACAACGCCTTCTCACTTGAAGCAATGGCTATTCAAAATGAAATTGAAAAAGATCTTTATAAAGAAAGTGTAAGTTTATCCCAGAGGATTAATAATCAAAAGCCAATATTTGAGCCAGTATCGAATTGGAAGAGATTTATTGGTGATTCCAGATTTCAGAGATTATGTATGTTAGCTGGCTGGAGAACAGCAAAAATCATGAAGGCGACAAATAAATTACGAGAGAAAAGCTATTATGAACCTTCTGATTATTTAAATGACATTAACATTGTAGTCGAACAAACAAAAGATCGTATCATTTAAATCACTATTATGAAACTAATTTTGATTCAGAATAAATCATTTCATGATTTTTCAGAACTATATTCTTATAAAGATATTATTGAATTTAGATCAGTCTCTGTGATAGGTCCAAATAATAAAGGTAATAACATTATTGAAAATATTGAGTTTGATGAAATCATAAATAGAATCGAGAGACTTGACGAAAATATAGACGGCATAGTATTGAGTAATTGGCTTACAGGGGTAAACGAAGTTAAGAATGATACCTTTCATTCCGCCTATGAACTAGCAACATATATCCGATTATCAAACAAGAATATTAAATATTTACCTATTTTGATTTTATCAAAAAACAAAATAGAAGATATACTTAGGTATTCAATCTCAGAACCTCATATAATCCGAGCATCGTACGGTACACGCATTATCAATCCAGAATCAATAACTTGGGAGTCTAGCGAAGATAACGAAGAGGACGAGTTTAGCAAAGGAGAACCCGTTATCAATTATCTAGATAAAATTTTTGATACTACACCCGATAATATCAAAAAGCAGTACCACTCCCAAATTGGGGGCCGTATAGTCGTGACTGATAGTGCAACGTCAGGACATGATATAGCAAACCAGTGGGGAGCCTTCCGTATGGCGCAGATAGCCGAGCTAGATATGTCAGAGTTTAGTCACCCTAAGACCCTATATTTCAAATATTTACTCGCAAACATTGGACTTAAAAATGAGCTAAACCCAAGTAATTGCGAACCCTTTCATGAAGGAGATTTAAATATTTTATTTATTGATGATAACTTTGATAAAGGTTGGTCAGAATGCTTAGAAAAGCTGTTCATAAAAAATATTATTAAAAAAGGAAATGTAGTAATCAATTCTAGTACTAAACTAGAAATAAGTCATCTGAAAAATATTACTTGTGACACATATAATTTAATAATATTGGATTATTACTTACAAGATGGAGAAATAGGAATACGTTTACTTAAAAAAATAAAAGAGAATAATCCAGTAATTCCAGTCATCATGTTCACAGCATCAAACAAAGCTTGGAACATGGATGAACTCTACGAAGCGGGAGCAGACGGGTACTATGTCAAAGAACATCCCGAAACTGCAAATGATCCGGAATTTTCTGTTAAGAATTTTCAGAATTTTCATAAAACCGTTGAGAATTGCTTAAAAAAGGGAACGCTTTTAAGAAAGTATTGGAAAAAAATAAATGAAATAGAAAATAGTACTTTTATCAAAAATAAATCTGGACAAAAAAATAAAGAGTGAATCAATGAGCGGCTTAAAATGTTTCTTGGCTTACTAAAAAAAGCATTTGAACAAACAGAATTTGACAAAAATACTTTTTTCTATTCTAAGTGGGAATTGTCATTTTTGACACTTTGGAGTACCTTAAATGAGATACAGGAGGCATATTATGAAAAGACACAACCTGAATTAGTTTTATTTCACAAAGGAAAAACTTACTCACATCACGTTGGCAAAAAGATTAAATCCCCTATCACCTACCTTAATAGTAGTTATAAAAAACATTTTAGATGGACCTATAAATCAGATATATTTTTAGACTATTAATATAAATTAAAAATTATTTCTGATAATGTGCAAATCAAAAATGATTACATATTAACTAATGGGACTCAGAAAAGTTTTTTAAAATATGACACTTCAACAGGCCAATACTCGCTTTATACTGCTCTTGAAAACACGCCTGTTGACTATGAGGATAAATTACATTTACAGATAGGATTTATTTTATTGAAAATAAATCCTAATATTAAATTGATGAAAAATTTAGACTTTTTGAATAAAAAAATTCGTAACAAACTATATTTAACTCATGGCAAAGATTCATCAAGTCCAAATTTTGCAGTAGAATATAAGGATCAGCGTAAACTAAATAAAGAATGGGAAATTCATATCAGTGAACTTTTCGAAATCGTCTATTTCCTCTGTACTGGCAAAGAATGCGATTGGAACACCAATAATCTACCCAATGCTCACCTCTGACCAATCAACGACAATGGATAACATTCAAAGCGAAAAGCACCACCACAAAGCACTGAGTCGAGTGTGGGAATTGATGAGAAATTCGACCCGTACCCAGGCCGAAAACGAAGAAATGGATATGCTGGTGACGCTCGTTGAAGCTTACGAGGCGATGCATGTTCCGATGCAGCCCGGTGATCCGATTGCCTTTTTGCGTTATAAAATGGAGCAGGAAAATCTTTTGCAGCAGGATTTGATTCCTTATATTGGAGACAAAACCAAGGTTTCCAAGGTATTGAACCGCAAGCAGGAACTCACCGTAGCCATGATCCAACGCCTGAGTAAAGGACTCAACATACCAATCCAGTATTTAATACCCGCCTAATCGCAACTCTCCCATGCTCACCCCCGACCAAATCCAGCACATCATCGACTACGAAATCGTCGTAGACTGCTACGACGAATACGAAATGAGTTCGGGCTGGTACGAAACCATGAATGACCGCCTGAATTTCCCGTTCGAGGCCACGGCAACGCTCACCAAAAAAGGCGGCGGTACCGACGCTAAGCGCGTCACAATTGTGGGCCTACACAGCGATTCGGACGGGTTTCAGGGCGATAATTTTCGGCTAAAAATGGAATTAGGCGGCTACGTCGTCCCGGTAAAATACTCCCAACTCAGCGACATTGACGCCGATGAAGACACGTTGGGTATGTTTCAGATTTGGGATTATTGGGTAAGTCATTGACGATGGAACCAAATTTTCCGGACATTTCCAGGAATCGGGGCCATAAGGCCAACCCGTACCCGGCCAACGATCCGGATGCCATGCGCCTGCGCTACGGTCACGGCCTCACGGGCTACCGCGCCCAAGATGGTGAGTGGAACCACGTCGTCCTTCACCCGTGGTTTCCTGACAACGAGTATCGCTACGCCTACACGGCCATTACCCCTGCCCGCGAGAATGTGGTGAGTTGGGAGCAAAGCGACTGGTGGCAGAAGTGAAAATGTGTATATTTGGGTAAAAGAGCAATGCTATGACAATTCAGGAATTAGAGGACATTTTGCAACGGGAAAACATTTTTCAGGAATTCGGAATCGAACGGTTGGGCTTGTTCGGGTCGTTTGCCCGAGGGGAGAAATACCATGACATCGACATTCTGTTGGAGCAGGATATGCACTACAAGCTGCGCGAACAATTACAAGCCCGATTGCAGGCCATTCTGCAAACGAAGGTTGACTTAGTGCCAGAGAAATTTGACGATCCAATCATTCTTTACCGCGCTCAAAAGGACTTGAAGTATGTCAGGCAGTAAAAAAGGCGATCTACTTCCCTTGTTGACCATGCTCGAATCGCTAGGTAAAATCATGATTTACGCCAAAGGTTTCAGGGATGCTGCTAGTTTTTTTAACCAGGACGATCAGGCCAAATTCAATGCAAGCCTGTTACTCCTTATGAATATTGGCGAGCAGAGCTTTAAACTGTCTTCCGAACTCAAAAGTAAGTATGCCAATTTGCCGCTTCCACAAATCCGTGGCCTGAGAAACCGTATCGCCCATAACTATACCGGAATTGATTATGAAATGGTATTCGATATAGTGACTAACGACGTTCCGCTCATAAAAGCCCAATTGACGGAAGTGCTTTCCTTAGAGCTATCAGCAGGGACGTTTGACACTAAGGAATTAATGGCTGCCCGTCAGAGTACTTTTTACAGGCACGTCGATTTTGATGAATTCATTTAATGATATTTTTGAGTAACTAAATAGATTTTATGCAAACACACCTAAAAGGCTTCGGCCTCGAAAATTTTCGCGTTTTTAAAGACTACACTTGGTTCGACTTCGCACCCATCACTATCTTGACCGGGCCCAATAGCTCAGGGAAGAGTTCTTTGAATAAGGCGCTGCTGTTGTTGAAGGATAATTTTGAGAAGGGGAATTTGCCATCAGAGACCCTTGAATTTGATAATAAATTACATGGTTTGAATAGTGCAGCGAATGTAAGGTGTAGTAATTCTGATAGCCAGATTATAACATTTGTATTTCCACACTACATATATATCAAGGATAGCGAGGATATTGTGACTAATAAAATTAAAAACGACACTTCGAAATTTATAACTCCCCGTTTTAAACGGTATATACCAAAGCTACTTTACTACTATTTACGCTTCGAAATTGATGACAATAAAGCCTATTCCATTAATCACATAGAACTAAGGGATACCAATAATAACTGTTTGCTTAAAGTAGATGGAACAGAGACTTATTTTGATGTTGAGTTATTTAATGATATAACCGAGGGAGGTATACTTACACTTGGAATAAATTTTCCTCTCTTTTACTCTAAATCAATAAGTGATCCCAAAGGGGTACGACTGGATAAATGGCTCCATGAAAATAATATTGAAATTGATGAAAGTATTGAATTACGTAATCGGATTTATAAACAGTTGGGAATTTCATACTCTAAGAGTATTTGGGGCGAAAAACTAAACATTAAAATAGAATATAACTTTCAAGATTTATACTCTCCACGGATTTACGAAAATTTAGAAAATCTCAATATTTTATCCCATAACCTTACTGAGCAAAAAAGGGTATACACCGAAGAAAATAACTCTTCATTCAAATTTACTTTAAAATCTCTTTATCAAGGTAATAAGGAGAGAATGAAATTTCAAGGATTCATCAATAAGTGCTCCAAACTATTAGGTATTGATGGTGATTTTAAGGTTGAATATGATATTGATAAACAAACTTATTTTCCTAATATAAATGGAAAGTCTTTTTTAGATTATGGCTTTGGATACACCCAAATTGCCTCTTTAATATTCAGAATATCCGAATTAGCCTTAAAAAAACATGTACCAGACATAGATTTTTTTTCTCATGAGCCTACTATCCTAATTTTGGAAGAACCTGAGTCTAACTTACATCCAAAATTCCAAAGTATACTCGCTGATATTTTGGTTGATGCTGCTGATACTTTTCAAATCCAATTCATCATCGAAACCCACAGTGAGTACCTTATCCGGAAGCTCCAATACTTAACAGCCATCAAAACTGTCAAGCCTGAGGATAGTGTCATTTACTACTTCCATGAGCCGGGTAAGGTTCCGGTGGGGGAAAAGCAGGTAAAGAAAATAGAAATCCTGGAAGATGGTAGCTTATCCGATGAGTTCGGGCCGGGGTTCTTTGATGAGGCGGCGAACTGGGAGTTGGAGCTTCTTCGTTTAAAAAACAATAAAGCCCGTAATAACTAAAAGATGAAAATTTATCTAAATAAGGCTTTTCTAACCAACTTTTTCTTAAATCATAGTGCCGACGAAGAATTACATTTCTTTGTTAATAGGCTACTCTGTAACCCACAAAACGGTATAGAATTAATTATTGATTTTGACTTTGAGGATGCCTACAAGGATAGTTCACTACGGCCTTTATTCAGGCAAATAGCTCAAAAACTCCCTCTCACGGATGTGACGTTTATCAATTCCTGCCAAACATCTGCCTTTCACAATGATGCCCAAGCCCGTTTATTCTTGCTTGACGAGCAGGTAGAACTTAACCTAGAAGAGCGTTTTGGGTGTGTTATGGCAAATTCTACCTCTCTTGATAAAATGGAGTTCTTATCTAACGTAGAAGACCTTCGTATTCATAAAGGGATGCGCGACTGGAATGGGCTTTCAAAGCTACAACACCCCTGCAACTCACTTCTTATCACTGACAACTACCTTTTTTCAAATGACGATAATCTAGATAATGTCAAAAGTATACTGAAAGCCATCATGGCGAAATCCCTTGATGCCGATTTTGTATTTCATTTGACAATCATTGGCTTTGACGCAAAAAAATCCTTTCAACCTATTGGTGGCCAAAAAGCCAAACTGGAAGATTTTTTAAAGCAGTATTTTACCTACAAAGTCGATTTAACAATTATAAGAGAAGATCATCATGATAGAAATATCTTTACGAATTATGGACGATTTTCAAGTGGAAAAGGTTTTGGATTATTCAAGAAAAATCGGCTTTCTGAAAACGATGAAACTACCGTTACATTTCATCCAATTACACACAAGGGACGCCTTTCCTCAACGCAAAGCGTAAGAAATGAAGAACTTGAAAAGTGCCGGAAAATTAATAGGACTGAACGTATGCCCGACCGACTAATTGGTAGTAGAGTGAATCGGCTATTAGTATGATTTTTGAAATTTTATTCTAGCCATCATTCCGTTCTTGTATCCCATGCTAACTCCCGACCAAATCCAGCACATCATCGACTACGAAATCATCATGGACTGCTACGACGAATACGAAATGAGCTCGGGCTGATACGAGACAATGAACGACCGCCTGAACTTCCCTTTCGAGGCCACGGCAACGCTCCCCAAAAAAGGTAGCGGTACCGAGGCTAAGCGCGTCACAATTGTGGGCCTACACAGCGATTCAGACGGCTTTCAGGGCGATTATTTTCGGCTAAAAATGGAATTAGGCGGCTACGTCGTCCCGGTAAAATACTCCCAACTCAGCGACATTGACGCCAATGAAGAAACTGGAGATGTTTCTGATCTGGGACTATTGGGTGAGTCGGAGTTAAATGGTTTTTAAAGATTATTGGCTATTTTCACTAGACCCATTTTTCTTATGAGCAGATACCATCAACGTATCACCTCTGATCACCGGGTTATGCTGGGTAAACCCGTAATAAAGGGTACCAGAATTACCGTTGAGTTAATCCTACGTAAGCTAGCACAAGGAGTCACACCAGAAGATATTACCAAGGCATACCCACACATCACCGCAGAGGATGTTAGTGCGGTTCTGCTCTACGTGGTAGATGTTCTTGCCAATGAAGAAATCATAGACTCTACCGCGTGATACTGGCCAATGAAAATATCGATTACAGAATCATCGAAGCTATCAGATAAGTTGGTATTGAGGTCTATTCTGTTTTTGAACTTAGCCGAGGACTAAAAGATGAGTCAATCATTGACCTTTCGCGCAACCCACCAAGAATAATTTTAACGGAGGACAAAGATTTTGGCGAGTGGGTATTTGCTCATCAGATAGAGGGTATAAGTGTATTATTTTTACCCTATGGGTTTGCCGATACCGAAGTAATGAAAAGGACTGATTAAGTTATTATACGAACGCATGGAAGATCTTACAGGACACTTCACGACGCTAATGATCCACAAAACAAGAACAAGAAAGACCTAAATTCCTCACTCCAACCGTTTCACTCTCTTCAAATACACCGTCTTCCGTCCGGCTAGCCAGGTACGGTTGATACCTTCCAGGCCAAATACCCGATCCCACGTGCGTTCGTAGCAGTGAGCGGCTTGCGGGAAAGAAAGTGATACACCAAGTGCGTGCTCATAAAAAGTGCGGGGATTCTGACGGATCAGCTCACGGCTCACCACAAACTGCGCCCCCAACACGAAGGGATACTGCCCCGGTCCTTCCGTCCCGAAAAGTGTTTGATGAAACCCCGCTAAATCAAGTCCCTCACCCGTTTCGTTTTTAGACCACTCCCGAAAGAGCTGCCCATCCGGCGTGTCGGTATCAATAATATGCCCCAGCCAGGTAAAGGTTTTTTCGGGAAGACTACCTACGGCTAGTGACCGTAATTTTGCGTGAAAATCAAAGGTATGATCAAAGGGTTTCCCCTGACAAAAGATGGTGTAATCGGCGAGGGAGTCGTACTGACTCACGATATGATGCAGGTATGTATGGGCTTCACAGCCTACATTGGGAAGGGCTTTGTGGAAAAGAGCAAGAGGTGTCTCCGCTTTGGTGTAGATGGTTTTCCTAATCGGAGCAGGTACTTTCCTGAGCCAGTTGAGGTTTTCCTGGTAGTGCGCAACAACTAATTCAAGGGTGGTAGTGGACATGAGATCAAGGTATTCCGGCACTGCTAGAAAGATAGCTCTAACACAAATCCGGGCAACACGTCTTCGCCATCGAGCGATACTGTCTCACCCTTGATGGTTTTGGTGCTTCCATCGGCCCGGTAGATGTAGACGGCTTTCCCTTGACGATCCACCAGCCAACCCAATCGGCAGCCATTTGAACGGTATTCTTCCATCTTGGTTTGAAGATCCGAAAGTCGATCGATTTTGGAGCGTACCTCCACCATAAAATCGGGGCAAATAGGAGCGAATTTTTCCTGTTCGTTTTGGGAAAGGCTTTCCCACCTATCCTTGTAAATCCAAGACGAATCTGGCGACCTGACTGCGCCGTTGGGAAACGTAAACCCTGCTGATGAGTCAAATACGTAGCCTAATCGAGTCTGACGATTCCAATGAGTGATTTCATAATTTAACTCACTATTATAATTTCCTGTATTTGCTCCCGTTGGCGAGATAACAATAATATTACCGTGTTGATCGCGCTCCATGCGCAGTTCGGAATTTGCCTGGCATAGATCAAAGAACAGTTCATCCGTGAGCCCTTCTACCGTTTTTATCTTGAATTCATATTCCATAGCAGTGTCGTTGAATTTCCTACTAAGATAACGAAAATATCATACTTGTCATTCCCAAGAGAGCCCCAAAATTCTTTCTTGAAGACTATATTGAAGGCCAAAAGCCGGTCGCTAACCACGAAAAGCCGGTCACCGAAATCCATTTACTTTTTCTCAATCCCCGACAAGATCCGGCCGATGTCGTTGGCCTTGGCCATAAACTCGTGGGTTTGGGTCAGGTCCTGGGTATCGATGGCTTTTTTAAAGCGTTTGAGCAGGTCAATGTAGTCGCCAAGGGCTTTGGAAACGTTATCCCTATTTTGATCAAAGATCGGTGCCCACATATTGGGGGAGCTTTTGGCCAGACGGACCGTGGAAGAAAAACCAGTACTCGCCATATCAAAAATAGCCTTTTCGTCTTTTTCCTTCATCAACACCGTCAGCCCCAAGGCAAACGAGCTGATGTGACTCAGGTGAGATACGTAGGCCAAATGCAGATCGTGTTCGGGAGGGGTCATGTAGTGGATTTTCATGCCCACGTCGCGCAGCAAGGCTTCTACCAACCCCAACGAATCAGGATGGCTTTTTTGGGCATCACAAATTATGACGTTTTTGCCGGGAAGCAGCTCGCGGAACGCCGCGCCGGGTCCGGAGTTTTCGGTACCCGCCATGGGGTGTACCGCCACAAACTGCGCCCGCTTGGGGTGCGCATCCACCGCAGCACAGATCGCTTCTTTGGTCGAACCGAGGTCCATAATCGTCCGTCCTTCAGGAATCTGATCGAGGAGTGAAGGGAGCAATCGGCCAATACTGTCCACCGGCGTGGCCAATACGTTCAGTTCAGCCTGTTGCAGGGCTTCTTCCAGCGGAAGTATCTCGTCCACGATACCCTTCGCCAGGGCAATTTTCTGATTTACCCTCGAGCGATCTACTCCAACCAATCGCATATTGGGGTACTTCTCACGTAACGCCAACGCAAACGAACCACCTAAAAGTCCCACGCCTATTATATTGATTACCATAGTACTATTAGTTCTAAACAGCTGTCAGCTATTTAGAACTAATAGCCATCAGCCTTTTGGTTGATTATCAAATTATTATTTTACAAAATCTTAGTGCGCATTTAATGCATATCAAATAATTACAGGAAGCTAACGCCTAACCGCTCCTTGTAAAATGAGGCCTCCCTCTTTCAGGATATTTTTTCTCCCTCCCGATCGTACATTAGTTTTTTGGTGCGGTCGATATTCGCCCGGTAAAAGGGATTACGAATCGACTCCGCCGTCAGCAGATCGACCTTCCGGTCAAAGAATTTTTCCAGATCAGTACACAGGCTCACCAACGCGCGTTCTTTGTCTGCCAAGGCCGGAGGATCAATCGATACCAGCAGATCAATATCGCTGATATCCTGATGAAAACGGGCGGTGATCGAAGACCCAAACGCGTACAAGGTATCCACGTTATGGGTCTCGCACAGGTTCTGAAATGCCTTCCGGTTGGTAAATATAAACTTCTCTAAAAACATCCTCAACCGCGGTTTATGATTCGTCCTTTATTCTTTCTACTGCTTCCCAGATCCGTTCTTTGGGGGTACATAACGACAAGCGTATGTACCGCTGCCCTTTCGGACCAAAGATAAAGCCGGGGGCTATAAAAACATGTTTCTCGGTCAGTAAGGAGTTAATCAGGCTCTCTGCCGATTCGGTGGTTTCGGGTAGTTTACCCCACAAAAACATGCCTTCCTGAGTCTTATCCCAAGTACATCCCAAGGCGGTCAGCATCGCCTCGGCCGCTTCTAAGCGCCCTTTGTACACCGCATTACGCTCTTTGTGCCATTCGTCAGAATTTTGAAGCGCCACGGTAGCCGCCTGCTGCACTCCCATAAACATGCCCGAATCTACGTTACTCTTGATCTTCAATACCGCGTCGATGTAAGGCTTGGCCGCCGACATCCAGCCTAGCCGCCAACCCGCCATATTATGCGACTTGCTCATGGAGTTCAACTCAATGGCTACCTCCTTCGCTCCTTCTATTGAAAGCAGGCTCAGCGGTGGCTTTTTATTCAATACCTGACTGTACGGATTATCGTGACATAACAGTACTTTGTGCTTGTGTGCAAAGGCCACTGCCCGTTGAAACAACTCAGGGGTTGCGGGCGCGCCCGTCGGCATGTGGGGGTAGTTGAGCCACATGATTTTGGTACGGGCCGTTACCAAAGCAGCCAGCGCCTCCCAGTCGGGTTGCCAGCCGTTATTTTCCTGCAAGGGATATTCTTTAATTACTGCGCCCACCATTTGGCTCACCGCCCGGTACGCCGGATACCCCAGCTCGGGTACCAGTACTTCATCACCCGGATCGAGAAAAGTCAGCGATATGTGCGTAATACCCTCCTTAGAGCCAATCAGCGGCAGTATTTCCGAAAGCGGGTCAAGCGTTACCCCGTAGGTATGGGCATAGTACCCCGCAATAGCCTGCCGAAAAGCAGGTATCCCCGTGTAAGGCTGGTAGCCATGGGTCTGGGGTTTCAGGATAGCTTCACTGAGCGTCGATAACGTGGACTCAGAAGGCATCATATCGGGGTTTCCGATCCCTAGATTTATTACATCGTGGCCCTCGGCCATTAGCTTTCGCACTTCGGCCAGTTTCACGGAAAAGTAGTACTCCGTGGTCTGCCGGGTTCGCTGCGCGGTTTCTATAATCATCACAAAAAAATAGTCATACAATGGGCAATACAAGAGGCGAAAAATACTTTAAAAACCTCTTTTTTATTAAAGAGCTGCAAGTTAGCATAAAAACCGTTTTTGTTTGGAATTCGCAACCCCTCCGTCATAAACTATCTTAGAAGTTGTCTGGACTAATAGGAGCGTCTCAGGCAGAAGTCCGAATTTTGATTGTATACATTTTATAGACAGAATATACACCGTTGGAATAGTTTTTTACGTTATTACTTGCGAGAAGTAAATTGAATTTAATCAAGAAAAATAATGACCATGAAAAGCGTATTGACAAGTGTAATACTTGTACTACTCGGAGGGTGGTTTATAGCCTGTTCACCTTCGTTTCAAGTACAGAATGATTATGACCGAAGTGTTAACCTGAAACAGTTTAAAACGTTTAGGGTTGAAGCAGAAAAGGATTTGACGCAAGACCCGATCCTGGGAAGCAACCTGAACTTACGCCGGATTACCGACGCCGTCGCGAAAGTGATGGAGCAGAAAGGCTACCGCCTAGATGAAAACAACCCTGAATTGGTGGTGCGCTACCTTACCGACGTAAAGGATCGTCAGCAAGTACGTTCCAACGGTGCGATGTCGCCCTATTGGTGGTGGTATGGCCCTCAGAACAATAATATCTCTACCTACAACTACCAGGAAGGACGCCTGATTTTGAATATTTACCAGAGTACCTCTAACCAGATGATCTGGCAGGGATGGGCGTCCGGTAAACTGAAAGCTCCCACGAAGCGTGAGGACCGGGATCTGATGATTCAGGGTGTTATCGGAGATATTCTACGTAGCTTCCCCGAAGCCACCTTAGACACCTACAAGGAAATTGGCGAACGTTAAAAGAACTGCTCGTCAATCATAGAAATAAGGTAACTCCATCGACGGAGTTACCTTATTTCTATGATTGACGAGCTCTGATTTACAGCTAAATAATTCCTAACACCTATTTACAAGATTACTTCACCGCTACCTCTCCCAGATTTTGCCGAAGGGTTTTATTGTCCGGAAATTCCTGCGGAATCCAGCGGTTTACGAAGCGTCCGGCCTCATCGATGACCATAAAGGGAAAGCGCGGCTCGATGGTATAAACCTTTTTTAAGAATTCAATGGTTTCGTCCGAAGCCCACAGGTGAAGCACCTGAGGTCGTGGCTCGGCATATTGTTTCCAGGTAGAGAAAGGGGTAATGGATTATATGAGTTGATTTCGCTATATTGGTGTCATGCTACATACTCATCCGATCCTGTGCCCCCATTGCGATAGTTCCGACACGGTCAAGAACGGCCACCGCCCCAACGGCGACCAGCGTTGGCGCTGCAATCG
>JBDNFP010000287.1:0-6508 GCA_041689775.1 Spirosomataceae bacterium | reverse complement strand
GGGTATAGCCCGCGCACTGGAAGTCTCACAGGTTTGGCTACAAGGCTACATCAGTAAATTATAGGCAGCCTGCCCAGATGATTTATGTGCAGACTTACCTGACCAAGCAGCGATGCAGGCGCATTTAGAAGATAAATTTGATACCTATATTTACGAGATCAGCCCTCTAAAAAAAAACATTTCTCCGTTTGAGTTTCAAGATCCATGGATGGATATTGAGGCATTTGAGCCTGGATTAGAGGGTTGTTTTGAGTTGTTTAGTCCAATCCAGGACCCGTTAATGGAGGAGTTGTGAAACAAAAGAGGGCATATCGTATGAGTTGTATCGTTTTGAGGCCGATGAGATGTAGACGGGGCCGCCCGGCGGCTTCGTCCAGAATAAGAGGAATAAACAATGGATTTGGTTGGTAATGAATACGGCTAGTCGCCAGATAATTGCCTGTCACGTAGGAGGTAGGGGACAACCGGACGCACGAAAACTCTTTGATCAAATCCCTGAATTGCTCAAAACAGATGCGGTGTTTTTTACTGACTTTTGGAACGGGTACCACGTGTTGGACCGTGAAAAGCATGGGGCATCAGGGAAAGAAAAAGGGTACACCAATCATATAGAGCGTTTCAATAATACACTAAGGCAAAGGTGCAGCAGGCTAGTCAGAAAAACGTTATCTTTTTCCAAGAAACTAGACAATCATATCGGAGCTATCAACTATTTTATTTGTCACTACAACAAACATCTAGCATTACTTATTTAACACTACCCGGAATATAATGCCTGTGACTCTGAAATTCATAGTTTCAGTAATTATTTCTGTTCGGGCCTATAACGCACCGAAGCCCACCATCATGTATGGCGGGCCCCGGTGCAATACTACTAATAAAAATTATTTTAATTTTTTCTTCAAACCTTTAACCGCGGCTGGTGCAGCGGGTAACATTTTGGTCCAGCTAGACAACCCGGTTTCAATCTGGGGCTTCATAAATCCAAATGCACTGTCACCCGAAGATTGACCAAGCGATAACGCTTTTTGAGCCAGGGGTACTGCTTCTACAAACTTGCCAAGCTTAGCCAGAATTTGGGCTTTCAACCATATGTTACGGAGGTTTTCTCCCATACCAATAGATTTATCAGCCAAGGCAAGGGCTTTGGGCAAATCCTTTCCTCTGGCTAGCATAAAGTTAGCGGCGTTTTGCATCAGGGTAGGATCTTCTGGTTTATCGGCTAGTGCCTTCTCCATACCTGCGATTGTATTCTCGGTGGTCATGACCATGAGTTTAATCGGTATTGTTACCGACGACCAGCTAATGTTCAAATGCGTGGTGCTGTCAGTAACGTCAGAGAATCCAATGGTAAAGGATTCACTAAATGGAGCTGAGGCTGCCGATGCCATTACTCGTGCTACATCTTCTGACTCTTTGTAGTCGGCAGTTCCGCCCTGATTGACGTTTTTATTCAGAATAATAGTCCATTCTCCTCCTTTTGGGATCGAGAAGAGAGCGTATTTTCCGGCGGGAACCATCTTGCCACCAAACATGAAGTTAGTGGACGATTCCAGGGTGGTAGCCATATTGGCACCCGTACGCCACAATACACCGGTTGGTACCAGCGCACTATCACCAAATATAACACGCCCTTTGGCTGAGGGGCGAGAGTAAGTTACTTTAAAGTCAGTAATACCAACGGTTTGCATGATACTAGCAGCGGGGCTCGCCTGAGGGGTGCGTTGCGCTAGTGTTGTTCCGATTACAGCCAGGGCGAGTGCCAGTGATAAAAAATTCTTTTTCATAGAGATGGTTTTTTTGTTTTCAGATGAAGTCCTGAACTTAGGGGCAAAATTAGAATGAAATTATTATAAAGCCTAAACCGATGAATCGAGGACCCCTACTTTCTTTACTCCACAACCACGAGCCAAGCGATGAAGCAGAACGTGAAATGTGGGAAAATATCATTGAGTTTGTGAAGGAAAATGAAGACTGTTTTGAAAGGACCCTTCGGCAAGGCCACTTGACCGCATCGGCGTGGATTGTTTCGCCAGATCGCAACCAAGTGCTATTAATGGAGCATCGGAAACTTATGAAATGGTTTCAACCAGGGGGGCATTGCGATGGCGACCCGGACGTTTTGGCGGTAGCACTCAAAGAAACTCAGGAAGAAACCGGAGTAAAGGCGCGCCCGGTTTCTTTCGCAATTTTTGATGTCGATGTGCACTTAATACCGGCCAATACGAGAGAAGATACCCATTATCATTATGACATTAGATTTTTGCTAGAGGCTGATCCTGCCGATGTCATTGAACGGAATTCAGAATCCAGGGAAGTGCGGTGGGTACCCCTAGCAGAAGTGCCAAAGTACAACCCGTCAGAATCCATTGTACGGATGCAGCGAAAAATCTTGACTACTTCTTTATAAACTTCAAAACCCTGACTCCCTGGCGGGTACTAACCCGTACGAAGTAAATACCACCTTGCAGGGTCTGTATGGGTATAGTTACTATCGGTTTAATCGTTTTGGATTCCTGACGAACCACTACACCCGATGCGTTCAATAGTTGGATGTCTGCACTCTGTCCTTCAAGGTTTGCTGCAAACCGGAGAGAGACATAAGCGTCGGTTGGGTTAGGGTAGAGAGAGATACTGCTTGCCTCCGTAGGTTCGACTCCGAGTGGAGGGTAGTCTCTCAAAACAATGTCTTCGGCTACCTGAATGGTTGGAACGCCAAAACCTAACATATTATCAGGGTTTGCGGCCAAGTGTCCTGATTTCTTGATAACCGTAATTAGTTGCTGGGTAGTCAACTGCGGGTAAGCTTGCCACAAAATGGCGGCCAACCCGGCAATTTGCGGAGCGGAAAATGAGGTCCCGTTTCCTGTGGATGCGAATCCCTCACCAATATTATTCCCAATGACCGTACCGACTCCTTGGGCTGATACATCCGGTTTTATTCGCCCATCAGCGGTGGGGCCAATGGAGCTGAACGGAGCGTAACTTCGGTTAGCATAGGTAGCTCCTACTGCCAGGATAGAGTCCGCATCGGCGGGCGAAGTAATGAACTTCCAGGGGTCATTACCAGAGTTGCCGGCCGAATTGACAACTAGAATACCTGTACGTACTGCTTGTTGAGCCGCTCGCGTTACGAGGGCTGTTTTCCCATCCAGATCTTGAATGGTATAGTCATGCCTTGGGTCATCAAAAGTATTATATCCAAGCGAACAGCTGATGATATCAGCTCCCAAGCTATCGGCGCGCTCAGCCGCTATCAGCCAGGCCGCTTCTTCGTAGGGAGTTTCACTTAATTCATTTTCGGTACGATACAACGCAAAGCTTGCTTCATAGGCAGCTCCTACCATTACGCCGGGCTGATTGGCCGCGATGGTAGATAAACAGTTAAGACCATGAAAATGATCGTTGTAGACATTACCATCCCGAGTAATAAAGTCGTAGGTATCGATGATTCTTTTTTCGTCAAAAAGATGTTTCAGATAGCCTACTTGATTAGCTCGCGAAAAGCCTGCGTCCAAAACGGCTATCAGTACTCCTTTTCCCTTAAAACCTTTTTCCTGTAATGCGGGTACGCCCAGTAATGCCAGTTGTTCCCGCATTCTACCGTAATCTATGGCTTCTTGGGTGCCAAATTTTTGATTGACTGCTCCGAGGCGCGCTACTCCCGTAGTGGCAGTACTCGCTAAAGGTAGGTTTCGTTCAGTAGCCTTGTAAAAAGGTAGGGACTGCACCGCAGCGTACTGACTGTCCGTAGCTTCTACTAAAACGGCATTAAGCCAACGAGAGGAAAAGATAACCTTAGCGCCCGACTGTCGTATGGTTTGTATGTAGGCTGGGTTAACCGGGAAGTCAGTGGGAGAAACTTTTATTTGTTGACGGCTCCGACGAGCCACGGCCCGTTCGGATAAGTACATTTCTGGCTTTTCGACAGAAAAGGGACTGTTCGTTTTATCCTTTAAGTAGACCAAATAGCGTGGAATACCCTGGGCCATTACTGCCTGGAATAAGCTACACAGCAGTAAGAAAACAGGTATAATTTTCAATTTATTCATTCTCCGTACTTTGT
The DNA here is from genome assembly GCA_041689775.1 of Spirosomataceae bacterium. Lineage (GTDB taxonomy): Bacteria > Bacteroidota > Bacteroidia > Cytophagales > Spirosomataceae > JBDNFP01. The sequence goes on along the minus strand of JBDNFP010000287.1, from coordinate 2,442 downwards.
AAGAGTTATTGTTTGTACGTATCCAAACGAAACAATGCCTTGGGTAGCACATTCAGGGGTTGAGCAATAGTTTACTGATCGGATTTTCCTCCGTACTAACCCAATGCCCTCGGCGTAGACTTCACTCTTTTGTTGGGTCGAAAGTAAAGTGGAATCGTTTTGTTGGACGACGGTTAAGGTATTGGTATAAAAACTGTCTCCAACCTGTTTAGTTTCACCGATGCCTGTTATTTCGGAAAGTTCTTCTTCCTCCACATCAAATTCGTTTCTATTCCAGCGTACGCCTTCCGCAATAGGAAAAACTAGTTTAACCTCAATCCGGCCGTTTTCTGATTTGAAAGCCCGGTCGGTTGATCTCCAAACTAAAAACAGCGAATCGGCTTGCCAGATGCCGGCTCCGTTTTTATAGGCTCGCTTCACTTGATAAACGTCTTGTCCGGTTGCATCGGTATACTTAGCCTCCACAGTTTCCCGCCGCTGGTAGTTTTTGATTTCAGGAGCTTGTGACAAAGAGTACCTTGTTTCTGTTACCGAATACTCCGTGAAGACACCTACCTGTAAAGGAAAGTATCCATATCCTGGTTCAGGCTTGAGTAGGGTATCTTGCTGACATCCTAGCGCACACACCCAAAGGAATACCAGTGGCGCAAATTTGATCATACAGGTTAGGTTTGTTTTTCAACAGAGTTGCCTTCGCAGTAAAAATTCACAGGTTCTCACGTGTAGTTGGATCGAATTAACTGCTTTTGTGATTGTATAAGTTCTAACACAGAATTAGTTTGTATTATTAATTTGGCTAAATTAATACCTAATATTCTATACATCAAATACTTAAAAAAACTAACAGCTACTTAGGAGAAATACTTTGGTAATTAGTTGACAGTCCTATTTACCAATTTCAATTCATGGCCGTGATGTTACCAAAGTATCTGGCTTAGTATCTTGTCATCAAGATAGTTCTAGTTCTTCCAGTTGGGTAATCTGTCCTAAATGCTGCCAAAAACTTGGGTAAGACTTTACCACTACACCTGGTTCTTCGATCAATATAGGTCGAACCATGCCAGCTGGTGCGAAAGCAAGTGCCATCCGGTGATCATCGTAGGTATGGATACTAGGGGTGCTACCGGAAACAGCATCCTGTGTATGGATGACCTCGTATAGGTGGTTGTGCTCTACCTCTATGAGTTCAGCACCTAGTTTACGTAATTCCTGTTGTAAGGCATAAATCCGGTCGGTTTCCTTTATTTTTAAACTTTCGACCCCCGTCATTGAAAGTTTTATATTCTTCGTGGCGCAGCACACGGCTACCGTTTGGGCAAGATCGGGACAGTTGGTAAAGTCCCAGCCAATAGCGGGGGCTGCCGTAGTTTTTTGCAAAAGCACACCGCGATCAGTAAAAGTACTTTGCACGCCCAAATGCTCCATAATAGCAACAATGGCACTATCGCCTTGGAGAGAATTTTCCTTTAATCCCAGAAGTTCTACCTCAGCATCCTCGGCCAGTGCTACAATGCTGTACCAGTAGCTGGCGCCTGACCAATCAGATTCGATGGCGTAGGGTTTGGGTTGGTATTTTTGATGAGGCACAGAAATCGTTTTGACTGTCCAGTCTGCTTGGTAGTTGATCCCGAAAAATGCCATTTGTTCAAGGGTCATTTCAATGTAGGGCCTTGAACCTACCTCTCCTTCTAGTTGAATGGTGAGTCCTTCGGGTAGGAGGGGGGCAACCATCAACAATGCAGAAATATATTGACTGCTTACATCGCCGCGTATTGAAAGATTTTTTACACCGGAATATTGGAACTTATCGATATGTAGTGGTGGATAACCTTCCTGTTGGCCGTACCGAATACTTGCGCCCAGAGTACGGAGAGCATCTACTAACAAACCAATGGGGCGCTCGCACATCCTGGGTGTACCGGTCATGGTTTTGGATTGACCAGTGATGGCATAATAAGCGGTAAGAAAACGCATGGTGGTACCTGCATCGATTACGTCAGCAACCGAATCTCCGGAATTTAGTAGCCGCTGCATGGTTTGGCTATCGCGGGCTTCGGATACATTAGTTAAAACACTCTGAAAATTGGTAAGAGCGTCAATGATCAAGGCCCGATTACATTCACTCTTGGAAGCTGCGAGTTTTATTTCGACCTTAATAGGACTCTTGGGGGGATGTACTAAAATTGTGTTCACGGGAAAATGCCTGGTTCAGTCGGCACAGGCGCCTTTTTGCAACTAGAAATGGATTAAAAAACATCCGAAGATACAAAAAAACTACCTTTTGCGAAGTAGATATTAATTAAGCTAAGTAGGGCATTGAAATTAGTTTGCATTAATCTATCTTCGTTCCATGGGACGAAAAAACACACCCTTTCTCAGCGAGGTGCAACGCGCTGAACTGATGCAGGGATTCAAAACGAGCCTGAGCCACGCCTTTCGCTT
>JBDNFP010000286.1:0-8785 GCA_041689775.1 Spirosomataceae bacterium | reverse complement strand
TTTGATAGTTCAACCCCTAATTGGTCTGTGACTTGACTTCTCACTTTGGTCAGATTCTGGTTCTCATTTTCAATCAGCCCCTTTACGATCGCTACGTGCCGGGGGTTATCGGTATTCAATTTGGGTTTTCTGCCACGACCTGCTTTGAGTTTGAGACCTTGTACACCTTCTTTTTCCCAAAGGGTAAACCAATGTAGGACAGTTATTTTGTTTACTTGGAAAAGTTCAGCCAGCTGCTTGGCCGTCTTGCCTCGGCTACTTTGTAAGACAATGACACTTTCTGCTATACAACGGGCTTTTTCCATAAGAATAGCCCCGTTGTAAAGAACCTTTTTGCTCTTCTGTCAAATTTTTAATGAACTTCGCGTTTCGTCCCATCGGACGAAGAGAATAGATATATACTAATTTTGTCTGAACACTTACTTAGCACCAATTATAGAAGATATTAAGTATAAATGCCTAATTGATTCGTCGGTTCATTTTGGTAGTGAGCACCCCTGACTTTTGAAGCTTATTTCTAATTGGCAGGTAGACTAGATAAATAAGTCCTCTATCTTGGCTCGTTCGTTATGTATTCAAATATTGTTCTATCAGCTCTAATCCTTTTTCGGGATCGATATATATTTTTTGTCCGATAGCTTGCTTAGCTCCATATTTTATAGAGTACCATTTGATTAAATTTGTTTTGGACACAAGAGTCAGATATTCTTTATAATCCCCTTCCATTTCAAAGCTTTCTCTGCGCGCAAAAGCAATCAAGCATTCGGCCACCCTCTCATATCTTTTGCCTTTCCCTATATTGTGAGGAGCAATTTCAATTAAGTCCATGATGCACACCCACCTTGAACCCTTATTTGCAAAATTCCTTCAATCGTGTTTGGTGTCTCAACTAACCTTAGAATGTAGGTATACGTGTTTTCAGCGCCAATTAATTTCCAGTCAAAATTCCAGCCGTCCTTTGTAAGGGGGAGTTTGGCCTTACCAGCAGGAACAATTTCTACTACGGCATTCTTTTGATTTAAAACATCAAGAATTTCGACCATTCTTTGTTCCTGTATTTTTCCAAATTAGTCAATTTAGAAAGCAAACTTTGTACAGCACATTTTTTGCAAGGCATATAGTCACATCGCCGGTATGAGTGCTTTTAAAATAGCTTCTTTCGCCTCAGGTCGGGTACTTCACACGTCCCAAGCCTCTCCTACTTCAACCGAAAGGTCTGTGGCGGAGAGTACTCCGAAACCCTATTGTCCTTATCCCATATCCTGACTTTCCAGAAATAGGGTGCATTGGCCTCGAAATTGGGCTTTTCTTTTGACCCGGCTTTGGTGGGGCTGTTAGCAAACTCACCCGTAACGCTGCCAGCGGCCTTGTTTTTTACTTCCCCGCTATCCCAGACGTCGCCAATATTCTGTTCACTTTTTTCAAATGAGGAAGACACCAGCACCTGGTAGGCCGTCTCGCTAACGGCGTGGTTGGGTAGTGTCCAAATGAACGGTGTCCCTTTGGTAGGCATATCCTCGTTTTTTAAAGTCCAGTTTGCATCTAAACTTATCTTCATGGGAGGAGCCGCATTGCCATCGCTGAATCGGCGGGCTAGTTCGTCATTCTTTTTGCGTAACGCCTTTAGTTGCTTTTTGTATTTTGGATTAGCCGCCAGGTTGTTAATCTCCTTTGGATCGTTTTTCAGAGAATACATTTCCTCAATGGAATGGTCATTCACGTAGCGCAGGTACTTCCAGTCCTTGGTCCGCACGCCCTCACTGGGGGGTATGTTGGCAAACTCCCATAAATGCTCAATCAAAATAGTATCGCGCTTCAACCCTTTTGCCGTGCCTTTCACCAAAGGATACAGACTTTGGCCCTGCCACTTAGTGGGTGCCTTCACGCCCGCTATATCCAGGATCGTAGCCGGAACATCCACATTCAAAGCCATTTCGTCCAGATCGCGATGCTTGGCTAACCGGGGATCGTAAATAATGAGTGGTACCCGGATGGAGTTGTCGTACATGAGCCACTTGCCGGCCAACTGCCGCTCGCCTAAAAAGTAGCCATTGTCACCCATCAAAATAATAATGGTGTTCTTATCCTGTCCGGTTTTTTGAAGTTGCTCCCTGATTTTGGCGATTTCCAGGTCAATACCCGCAATCATCCGGTAGTAGCCCTTGACACTGTGTTGGTACTTCTCCAAGGTATCATAGCGCCAATACCAACGGACACGGTTAAAGCCGTCGCGCACAACTTTGGGTAGCATATTAAAATACTTATCCTCGCTCAGATCGGCCTTTGGTATTTCGGTATCGGCCAGAAGTTTGTCCGTTTCCTTTTGCCAGAAGTACTGGTCTTTGGCTGAATCATGGGCGTGGGGAGCGCTAAAACTCAGGGATAAACAGAAAGGTTTGTCCTGCGGAGCATTCGAAATAAAGTCAAGCGCTTGTTGGCCCGTGTAACGCGTCAAGTGAACAGTATCCTTGTCAATGGTTTTGTAATAATAGCCGCGGCGATCGGGGTACGGACCGCGATCGTAGTCTTCGTAGACATCAAAAAGCTGGTCTTTGTCTTTATACTTTACCCCAAATTTCCCAAAAAAGCCCGTGTAGTAACCTGCCTCGCGCAGTACTTTGGGGTAAGCCGTGGCCATATATTCATCACGAATAGGCCCAGTGGTAAAGCTGTACCGATGGCTGCGCTCGTACATTCCGCTTAACAGCGTAGCCCGGCTGGCGGCGCAAATCGGCGTGCTGACGGCAGCATTGCGGAAATATACTCCTTGCCGGGCCAGTTTATCCATTTCGGGCGTATGGACAAGCTTATTCCCCGCGTAGCCCAGGGCATCCCACCGCTGATCGTCGGTCAGAATGAAGATAATATTGGGCTTCGTGGTAGTTTGCTGGGCAATGGAGGGCCTGGCCCATAAAGCAATGATGAAATAAAGAATAACAATCGAGAATAAACGGCCGATGCGCATTAGGTTCCGGTTTTTAAATTGACAACCAATTTCAGAAGTAGATAAAACAAAGGCGAGTTTAGCCTTTATTTACCCCTATCTTCTATTGACTATCTCTCTGCCCTTTTTACTTAGCTAAGCCAGAAAAAAATGATGACATAAACAATCCCGATCCATGATTTAACTACCATAAACTCCCTCAACTACCTACCGCTTCGCCCGGTCAATAGCCTTCAACAGTGAGGTATCATCCGAGGTATCCAACCCAATTTCCCAGATCATCACTCCACCTAAGCCCAGTCTCTTGGCCAAACGGGTTTTGGCTTCGATGGTATTGATACCGTTGTAAAAAGCATCTTTCCAATAATCATCGTAAGCACTGGCACCGTCGGCGATGAGTTGGCGATACGTAGGGCCAAACTGTCCGAAGCCTTTTTTGGAGTAAAACGGTAGACCGATGATCGCCTTGGAAGCCTCTAAATCGCGCTCCTTCACCCAGTAATCAATACTCTGCACGGCGTAGGCGTAGGGCGAATGAGCTTTCAGAACATCTCCGCCGTAATCGCCATCGTAGGCCATCAGATTGACCCAGTCCATGGCATCAAGCGCCTCTTTCTTCGTACCGTAGCCTTTCTTACCGCTTGCCACCACGGCGGCCGTAAGCTTTTTGTTCATTGAATGGAGCGAATCGGCCATTTCCCGCACCAGCTGCACGTAATCATCCGCTGACCGGCTGTCCTCATCGGGGTATTCCCAGTCGAAGTCTATTCCATCCAGACTATATTTCCTGACCAATTCCAGGGCACTTTTCACAAAAGTATGCCGCCCTTCGGCCCGCTCAGCCATGCGGTGAAAACGGCTGTCATCGCCACCTCCATCACCAATGCCCCAGCCACCGATGGAGATAAATACTTCGGCGCCATTATTCTTGTGCGCGTAGGCTACGAGTCGTTTTAGCTTGTCGTCATTACCCAACGGCATTAGGGTATCGCCGGTGGGGGCCGGAATCGAAAACGAATAGTTAATGTGGGTTAAATATTCCAAGGGCAGACTTTCTGGTTCAGCTGAGCCTGGGGTATAGTAGCCCACTACCTTAAAGTCATCGGATGCTGAGCCTATTTTACGAAGACTCGAACAACCCGTTGCTAGCGTCAACGAGAAAAGGTAAAGCCCTGCCAGTAGTTTAGTACAGTTCATAAAAGTGTAGAATGAGTTATTGAAATGGTTTAGAAATTAGGCAACTATAAGTGGTTCAGGAGAAAGCCTGTTCGTACTCTTTCTCGGAAAATCCGAGAGAAATAACCTGCCCATTAGCGTTTTCGATCAAAGGACGTTTAATGATGGAGGTACTACTCTGCATCAGAACGGCAGCAGAATCGGCACTGGTAATTTCATTTTTCTGTTCATCGCTTAGCTTCCGCCAAGTCATACCAGACCGATTGAGTAGTTTCTCCCAAGGAAGTTGATGTAGCCAATGATCCAGCTTTTCTCGGCTGATCCCTTTCTTTTTGTAGTCATGAAATTCGTACGCTACTCCCCGCTCATCGAGCCAGTTACGTGCTTTCTTTACTGTATTACAGTTGGGTATTCCGTATACTATTATCATTTCTGTTTAAATTGAAAGTATTCGATTGAGATAATTAATTAGATTTTTTAAGAAGTAGGTTCGTTTGCAAAGATAACCGCCTTTTTGAAGGATCAAAATCTAAACCTTTCCTCATCTTTCCCCGTTTCTCCTTCATGAAAATCATAATTAAGACACCCGTCGCCGCTCCAATGACTTCCGTTTGGAAAGGATTTGATGAAACACTTTTTACAAAACTTAGTCCTCCTTTTCCACCGGTCAAACTACTACGTTTCGACGGCAGCCTCACGGGAGATGTGGTTTCGCTAGAACTTAACTTTATTGTATTCAAGCAAAAATGGACCAGCCTGATTATCGATCAGAAAGAAACCGAACAGGAGATTTACTTTGTGGATGAAGGAAAAAAACTTCCCTTCTTTCTGTCTTTCTGGCGACACAAACATCGCCTGATCAAAAATGGTGAGGGTACTCTAATCGCCGATGAAATTGAATACCGGACTCCCTCTATACTTTTTGACTACCTGATGTATCCCATATTCTGGGCGCAGTTTGCTTACCGGGGACCCATTTACAAGCGACTATTTGCGTAAGTGATTGGCCCGAAAGAAGGTCAATAGTAGCATGTAAAACAAGTCCTATTTGCGCCTTAATTTTGCAAGACTGGCCTCATCGCGTAAAAAAAATCAAATAATTACGGCAGATTTGACGCGTAATCTCCTTTTTCTGATGTAACCAAACCTATCAGAGCTATGAACCTTAATCTTCAAGACAAAGTAATCATCGTGACAGGTGGCGCCAAAGGAATTGGCGAGGGCATCTGTCAGATACTGGCCGCCGAAAGGGCTATACCGATTATCATTGGTCGCAATGAAGAAGATAATATGGCAGCGGTGCACCGGATTGAAGCTGGTGGCAGCAATGCCTACGCCGTTACGGCCGAACTTTCCAAGCATGACGAATGCGCAAATGCTATTGCCGATGTAGCCGCCCAATTTGGCCGAATTGATGGGCTCGTTAATAACGCCGGAGTCAACGATGGGGTTGACCTGGAACACGGTAGCTATGAGGCATTCATGGCTTCCCTACACAAAAACCTGGTACACTACTACCTGATGGCGCACTATGCCCTACCCTACCTAAAAAAAGCCAGAGGAGGATCCATCGTCAACATAGGCTCCAAGACTGCCGAAACCGGACAAGGCGGGACTTCTGCCTACGCCGCCGCCAATGGTGGGCGCAACGCCCTTACCCGCGAATGGGCTGTAGAGCTACTCCCGTACAGCATCCGGGTAAACGCTGTGATCGTGGCCGAGTGCTTCACGCCGATGTACGCCGACTGGATCAAGTCTCTACCTAATCCCAAAGAAAAACTGGATCAAATCAACGCCAAAATACCCCTAGAAAATCGCATGACAACCGCCGAAGAGATTGCCAATATGGTCGTGTTTCTGCTATCTGATCGGTCGAGCCATACCACGGGACAGTTAATACACGTAGATGGTGGGTATGTGCATTTGGATCGGACGATTGAAGATTAAGATAAAAAGCTACCCATGAAACTAAGTATCAAACCCTTCCTTTTACTAGGACTTTTAACTGTGGTCCATTGTACCATTTCATACGCCCAGTCCAAACCCCGCCAAATCAGTGGCATTTACCCCCACCTGGCCTATTACAGCAACGAGGGAGAATGTGGCACCGGTGCCATTGTGCCTTGGGCTAATCGCCTGTGGGTGATTACCTACGGCCCGCACCTACCGTTTGGATCTTCGGACAAGCTCTACGAAATCACAACAGATCTGAAAAGTACAATCCGGCCGGAAAGCGTGGGGGGCACCCCCGCCAACCGGATGATCCATCAAGAAAGCAATCAGTTGTTTATCGGCCCCTACGCCATTGATGCGCAGCGCAACGTCCGGACTATCTCCTACAAGGAAGCCCCCGGCCGCTACACCGGGCTGGCCCGCCACCTGACCGACCCAAAAAATAAGCTACTGATTGCCACCATGGAGGAGGGTTTTTATGAATTGGATGTACGCACGCTCAAAACCAGGATGCTTCATGAGGACGCCAACGTGAAACATGAAAAAGGCAACGATATCTCAACTAATCAGCCAGGGTCACTCCTGCCCGGTGCCCACGGCAAAGGGTACTATTCCGGACAGGGAGTGGCCGTATACTCCAACAACGGTGAAGCCTCCAAGGAAGCGCTGAAGCAATTTGATATCGAGGCCGGGGTGCTGGCCGAATGGGACGGCAAGGATTGGAAAGTCGTGCGCCGAAATCAGTTTGTCGAGGTAACCGGTCCGGGAGGTATTTACGGAAATACAAATCCGGCTACTGACCCGATCTGGGCTACGGGCTGGGATCATAAGTCGGTGCTACTGGGCGTGCGAGATGCTCAACAAGGGTGGAGCTTTTACCGCTTGCCCAAGGCCAGCCACAGCTACGACGGCGCCCACGGCTGGAACACCGAATGGCCCCGCATCCGGGATGTAGGTACCACCTCCCAACCCGACTACCTTATGACCATGCACGGCCTATTCTGGAAATTCCCCCAGTCTTTTACCACCAAAAACACAGCGGGCATACGCCCCCGGTCTTCCTACCTGAAAGTCATCGGTGATTATACCCGCTGGCAGGATCGTTTGGTATTTGGCTGCGACGACTCGGCACAGAAGGAGTTTTTGAACAAGCGCAATACCAAAGGGAACATCGAAGGTCCCGGTCAATCGAACTCCAACTTGTGGTTTACCTCCCTCGATAAACCTGACGAACTCGGTCCTACTACCGCCCAAGGAGCGGTATGGCTTTCTGAAAAAGTGGGGGCTAATATGACATCCGAACCCTTCCTCTTTGCGGGGTGGAACCATCGTATGGCGTGGATATTCAACGAAGGCACCCAATCCACCACGTTTCACTTTGAGGTAGATAAGGACGGGAAAAACAATTGGGAAACGCTCCGATCCGTCGAAGTTGGAGCGGGTCAGGCGGTACTCGCTAATTTTGCAGTCAACGAAACCGGAGAATGGATTAGGGTAAAAACCAACCTACCGACCACGGCAACGGTTAATTTCAATTATACCGATACCTCAAGCTTTCCGAAAAGTAAGGATGCTATGTTTACCGGACTAACCAATGTAGGTTCATCAAGCTATACCGGAGGATTGATCTATGGCTTGGGCAATAACCGCCGTGCCATGGGCCTCCTCGCCGGGCAGTTCAGCAACGGAAACTATACCGAAAGTAGCTACTACGAACTGGACAGCGCCCTGAATTTGGTCAAGAAGGAAGATCCAGCCACGGCAAAGTTCATTCGGGAAAAATTCGCTATACCTCGCAACGTCATTACCATCGATAACGCCTCCGTGCTCATTGTTGATGACAGCGGCAAGCGGTGGCGTTTACCCAAAGGAAACGAAGCTTTTACGGCCCAAACCCAAAACGGGGCACTGCGGATTGACCGTGAAGTAGCCACCGAACGCGACCTGCTCAATGCCCATGGCACCTTCTATGAACTACCCGCGGAGAACGCCGACGGCTACGCCAAAATTCGTCCGGTAGCCTCCCATTCGCTGGGTATTCATGACTACGCTTCGTACCGGGGCTTACTGGTCATGACCGGACTCGACGCTTCTACCAGAGCTTCCAACCACGTGATTGTTTCTAGCGACGGCAAAGCTAAGATCTGGGCCGGTACCATTGACGATCTCTGGAAACTCGGCAAGCCCGTCGGACAGGGCGGACCCTGGAAGAATACCACGGTAAAAGCAAACGTACCCTCCGATCCGTACCTGATTGGTTTTTACGATCAAAAAAGCTTAAAACTATCGCACAAAGCCGCGCAACCAGTTACCTTCAAAATAGAAGTAAACCCCATCGGGCACGGGCCCTGCATGACCTATCGGGAAGTAACGGTGAGACCGGGAGAGACCTTTGACTTTACTTTCCCCGAGGCTTTTCAGGCGCGCTGGATTCGGTTTGTGGCCGATCAGGATTGCGAAGCTACGGCCTGGTTGATGTATGAATAATTTCCTATATCCCCTTAACGCCTGGAAAAGGCCATCCTCAAACTGAACAGAAAAGGTTAACTATACGCAAAGAAAACGACTCATAGGAATGATTAAAAAGTAAGATGGTCAATTTCCGGGCTTGATCAGGTAATTCCATTTGGGTATTTTCTCATCAAAAGTGATGTAGCGACCCATGTCCTTTTTGAAGTTGTGGTCAAGCGGCCTCTTGGTGGCGTAAGTCTT
>JBDNFP010000285.1:0-2976 GCA_041689775.1 Spirosomataceae bacterium | reverse complement strand
TCAAAGGACAGTCGTGCAACAAAGGCTTAAACTCTCAGGACAAAGATGGACAATAAAAAATGCTCAAAATGTCCTTAACCTTAGAGCATCTAACCTTAGTAATCAATGCAAGACGGTCATTCAAGTGTGTAAGAATGCTGCTTGACAAAACTGAAATACACCCCTGGTATATACAATAGACTTTATTCGGAAAGATTGATTTTGTCCGCCCACGCCTGCGCGCACGCGTAAAAATTTATTCGAATAAATTCTAATGAGTTCAATTTATTACGCGAAGAGAAGATACCATTCCGGGTTCTGAGTTTGGAAAACGTAGATAACAAACCCTCTCTTATTAGGACCTACTTACCGGGTGTTTCCCTGAAATCCCTCATCGATGAGGGAGAATTCGGTTTAAGTTTATTCTTTGCCTACGCCAGCTCAATTGCCCGCCATTTGCAGGAAATCCATTCGCGGGGAATCACTCACAAAGATATTTCTGCCCACAATATCATCATTAACCCAAAGCAAAAGTCTGCCACGATCATTGATTTTGAATCAAGTATAAAGACCAGAATTTCTACCGTTCCATTCTATGAGTCTACGAGGCTCATTGGGAATCTTCTCTACATATCACCCGAGCAAACAGGGCGGATGAACCGGTCCCTTGACTACCGTACTGATTTTTACTCACTGGGTATTGTTTTTTACGAAATACTGACCGGAAAGGTACCTTTCCAATCGGATGACCTGTTAGAATTAATCCACAGCCATATCGCCAAAGTACCCCCACGAATGGATACTTTCAATGATGACGTTCCGGAGGTAATTATTGACATAGTAGGAAAGCTAACTGCAAAAAATGCGGAGGAGCGGTATCAATCCTTAGTAGGCTTATTATCAGACTTACACGAATGTGAGGAAAAATGGAATTCAAACCAAACGATTACCCCATTGCCCCGTTTGATATACCCCTTCGCCTGCACATTTCCCAGAAAATGGTAGGCAGAAAAAAAGAACTGGACAGAATATTAGAACTCTTTGAACATACGGTAGCCGGAGGTAAGGTTTTCTTAACAGTTGGTGGATTAAGTGGAATCGGAAAATCAACCTTAATCTGCGAAACTGCTAAACCACTTACTCAATGTAAGGGTATTATTCTCTCCGGAAAGTTTGACCAATTGCAAAAAAACATCCCTTACTATGCTTGGATTCAGGCATTTGAACAATTTGCTGATACTATCCTTTCCGAACCACCCCATATCCTGGCCCAGTGGCGGGTTAAGTTTAAATCATCCTTGCAGGGCGTTGATTCTGTGCTCATCCAAATGGCCCCAAAACTTGGTAAAGTACTAGGATTACATGATAAAACGCCGACCCTTTCGGCGGTTGAATTAAAGAACCGTTTACAGTACGGGGTAGGTTTATTTTTATCCTTATTGGCTGCCCCGTACCATCCACTCATCCTTTTTCTTGATGATTGGCAATGGGCTGATGAAGACTCTATCCGACTACTCGAAAGTATAATCAGTAATCCTTCGTTAAATAACCTGATGGTGGTAGCCGCCTACCGAACCAACGAGGTAAGTTCGATACACCCCTTTTATCCAATAATTAAAGATTGCATTGACAACCCTGGACAAAGTGTCCATGAACCAATATTCAGGGAATCTATTAGTTTATTACCCCTGTCAGAAAAAGACAACCTGACCTTGTTGCAGAACACCCTCAATAAGCCGCAGCAAAAGCTTGAACTTCTCTCGAAAATTATATATTCAAAAACCCAAGGTAATCCTTTCTTGGCCGGAGAATTATTAGCCCTATTATTCACGAAGAAACTACTATGGATAGACTCCCTAACCCATCATTGAGAATGGAATGTAGACGGTATTCAAAAGCTAACTATTTCGGAAAACGCAGTAGAATTCATTCTCAAAAAAACAGACAATTTACCCGAGGAGACGTTAAAGATATTAACCGTGGCCTCGGCGGTAAGAAGAGTATTTAGCTTGGAGCAAACAGCCAGTATTCTTGGTCAAAAGCTATCGGTGCTACACCGTCATTTGTGGTCAGCTATTCAGAATAATAGCATAATACCGACAAAAGGTAATTATAAATATTTGCCCGATTTCTATGAATCAGAGAAGTTAGATATTTATTTCCGATTTGCTCATGACAGAATACAATAAGCTCTATACCAAGAGCTCAACCCTAAAAATAAGGGGCTATTACATTTCAAAATTGGCCTGAGCATGATTCCGTTTGCTCATGAACCTGAGCGTATTTTTGAATCAGCTAATCATTTCTTAAAGTGTCCGGACCTCATAGCCAATTCACCTGATAAAGTCTCTATCATAAGTGTACTCCAACAAGCGGGTAAAAAGGCTTTTCAGTCGGCTGCATTCGATGTTTCATTCCAGTATTTCTCTCTATGGGACTTGCTTCAGAAAGAAAAAACTAACGAAACGCTACCCATCTATTGGATGCTGATTGAAACAGCACATTTGAGCGGGCGCGTTCAAGAATCTTTGGCTTATGAAGAAACCACTTTAAAACTGTGCAAAAGTCAGGAAGAGCGCTCTCAGACTTTCGAAACCATGATCAATAGCTACACGGCTACGGATCAAATGATGATGGCTACGGAAATATCGCGCAAAGCACTCGCCGAGCTAAGTATCTATATACCCGAAAGAGCAAAGAAATGGCAAATAATATACTTGGCTATCCGATCGCGTATCTTGCTAACCGACTCAAAGATCGGAACGATATCAGATTGGGAAGATATGACGAATACAAGGTTTATATGGGCCATGAAACTGTTGAAAGCATCACTTTCGTCCTACTTCCTAATAAAATTCGGTAGTGTCTATAAAGGGTTGATCATGCAGCGACGGAGTCGCCATATGTTCCTGTTTTGAAATAGTGTTTGTTGATGTACATACCAATGACATTGTCATGAATTTGCTCGTTTTTAGAAAAACATATCGTCCTGCGACT
>JBDNFP010000284.1:0-4205 GCA_041689775.1 Spirosomataceae bacterium | reverse complement strand
CCGCCGCCGATGACTCGGCGCTTGTGATTAAGGCAGGCACAAAAGCCTTTCACCGGGTGTACGACGGGACGGTTAAACCGGAGTGGTACGGGGCCAAAGGCGATGGGATAACCAATGATTCGGATGCCTTCCAAAAATCGCTTCGAAACTCCCGAGTGCAGGCGGATCGCAATTATAGAATTACTGAAAACCTCACTTTGCCTAAGGGGGGGAGTCTGTCAGGGAAAGGTACCATCAACTTTGCGTTCACTTCCCTCAAAAACGGCTTGGTGATGGCTGATCACTCATCCCTCGATGGACTCACCATCAACATGAATAGTAGTGTAGGTGGGGGCTCTGGTCAGAATAATGTAAGCATATTAATAGGAAAAAAAATTAGGAGTGAATTTGTTACGCATGTAATGATTAGCAACGTTACAGTCTCTAATAATAAACCTGATGGAGTTCGGATTTTAATTCTTGGCGGTAGTAATCATATACAGCTTGATAATATTACCTTAAACGGAAACGGCGTTGATGGTCGAGGGATTCAGATTGAATGGGGAATGATTGATGATACCCCCGAGGAAGGAATCGTATTTCCCCATAATATAGTCGTTGAGAATGTAGTAGCAACCAATTTTGGTGGGAGTTCTTCTATTTCTACCAACGATATTATTTTTTTATCAGGGGTGTATGATGTTACTCTCCGAAATATATTTACGGACACTAGTGCATACGCCTCCGTGTTTATTTTTCCGGGAGACTACGGTCCTTACTACTCCACGGAAGAGGAAAAAACTAAAGCCAACACTGGGATAGTTTTAGATAATATAACGGCATTAAATTGCAATAGGCACGGCTTAGCCGTTTCAGGACTCGCCGCCTTTGCGCCGGGAGCTCCCACCTATTCTATCCCAATGATTTGCCGGAATAGTTATTTCAGAAACAAAGGTGGTGGAATAGTGGGCGGCTTAATCTTTAGCAATGTTACGGCGTGTCTTATAGAAAGTAGCATCGTATCGGGATTTTATATTAATACGTTTTGTCAAAATAATAGCCAGAATATCACATTTCGAGATGTAATTCACAGAAACTCACTTTGGCATGGGGCTTATATTCATGATAATTCAAGCCCACCAGAAGATATTAAATACCTTAATTGTCTTTTTGAAAATACCGGAACGGGTACTCCAGCCGGGGCCGGTATCTTGGTAGGAAACGCAAGAAGACCAACCATTTCAAATTGTATGTTTGGTGCCATCGGCACGGAGGTTATGAGGTACGGTATTCAAATAAGTTCACAGGCAAACCCGGTAGCAGCGGATTTGGTTGACAACTACGTCAGAAATGTACTGAGCGGGGGAATCGGCTACAGCCTTGGAGCATCCACAGATACCGGTCTTGTTTATAAAATGTTTGGAAATCGGGCAACTTCAGGAATTACCTTCCGAAATGGATCAACCTCAATTATGATTGATCAAAATTAATCTCGTACATTTACGAAGTACTCGGCTTACGGTGGTTTTATATGAAATTTCTAATCCTAATTAATAGCGCACCAAACTATCAACCATTTTTTAAAACCATCGGTGATAAATTAGTAGCTCAGGGACATACAGTTGTGTATGCTCTTGAAAGCCCTTTAGGCTATTATGACTATCCAACTAACAAGATTGAGGGTGATCCCTATATTTTTTCTAATTACCTTACAAATAACCCAGGAACTAAATATCTACCAGCAGGGTACGAAGAGGTAAATATTTGGGAAACTTTTTTTTCTGATTATGACCGATTTGAGGAGTTTAGGATTAATCGGCATAAAACAAATGAATGGTATCAGTTAGTAGCAGTCGGCCTATTTAGCTTCTTTGATGAATTAATGAAAGAGGAAAAGATTGATTTGATTATTTACGAAAATATTTCAAACAGTTTTTCCCACGTTGCATTCGAGGTCGGCAAAAAACATAAAGTCCCCTATCTAGGATGGACTAGTTCGCGCCTACCGGGAAGGAATGAAAGCCATACCTCGATTTATAGTCAACGTGAAGCAGTTGCCAAAACTTACAAATCCCTCACTGCTAATGAACGGAGGCTAGACCGCGACTCGATCCAGTGGTGCCAAAAATACCTTGACAAATTCATGGATATTGCACCTGACTATATGGCGCACAACGGATTAAACCTGCAAAACCCTGTTTCCAAATACGCTAGGATGGATAAATTGAAACTAGTTTCAAATCGTTTTAGATTCATAATGAATGAGCCTAGGTCTAGCTTCCCCTATCACTTAGGAAACCCTTTATTATTTTCTTACAAAATGTTTAGGCGAAATACTTTGCGATTTTTCAAAACGCTACATTTGAAAAAAATATTTTCTGAACCTATTTCTTCAGAAAAATATTTCTTGTATCCACTACATTTTCATCCAGAAAGTTCAACCTCGGTTTGGGCTAAGCATTTTGTTAACGAATATGTGGTCCTGAAAAATATTTCGTTCAATCTGCCGGTTGGGCATTTACTCTACATCAAAGACCACAAGAGTGCATTCGGGTACCCAATGTTAGATTTTTACCGAAAAATTAGTACGCTGCCAAATGTAAGATTAATTCAACCCGAGGCAAATACCAAAAAACTAATTCAAGATTCTGCGGGAGTTATCACGCTGACGAGCACCGTTGGATATGAAGCGATTATTTTGGGCAAACCTGTCGTGGTCATTGGAGATGTGTTTTATGACTTTCATCCAATGTGTATCAAAATGACGGAATGGAAGAACTTATTCCAAATACTGCAAGACGCGAAGGACATAGTGAAATCACCAAACAACACTGATAAACTAAACTTTATTGCCTCTTACTATTTGAATACCAAAGAAGGGACACTACTCATTGGAAAACAAAATTCTGACGAACTGCTTAACCTGTTAGTAGCTGAGGCAATTAACCATGCGTTTACTAAAAAACAATTAGAAGCTGATGCTTAATAAACAAAGCAATGCAGCAAAGCTAGTAGCTACCTTAGTGTTTTTGCTAATTATCGTATTGGTACAAACCGCAATGAGCTATGTATATGGTCCATCATTATTTCATGCTATTGTATCTGTTGTAATAATAACTATTGCTCTATATTTAATACTAACACTTGACACCCAGTACTTTCTGATTTCCTTTCTTCTCTTATTTGGTTCCTTGAGTGTTACTGTGTCTTGCTTAATTATTGAAGCAGGTGCTTACATGATTGAAGTTCAGGAACAAGGATACATAACTGGCGCAACGACAAGATATGCGCTATATGCGTTGATCTTCCACCTAGGGGCATACATACTTTATGCCCTGTTCAGAAGAGGCAATAACTTATTAAGCCCGTCAATCGAATTTAAACCCAATCCTAAAATTATCATTGGGTTTTATATACTTCTCTTATCAATAGTAGTTGTGTTGCTTGGGATAATAATAGTTTATGGCTCGCCCCTCACGCTCGGGATGAACAGAACGAGATACTGGAAATCCGTCGCTCCACCCGGTACCATGTATTTAAACTCTTTTTTACCGCAGCTAAGCTTAGTTAGCGGGATATTTCTAACTCAGATTCGTCAAATACCATACAGGAAGGTAGTGTACTATATATTTTCTTTAACATTGCTAACTCAAATATTGCAAGGAGAGAAATTCTCCGGGCTTGTACTAAGTTCTTATTTTTTCTTACTACCCACACTCTTTTTTAGATACCGGCTTTCTAATCTAATTGTTACAACGTCGCTACTGTTCAAATCGTTACTGCTCATCACAGTAGCTATGATTATTGTACTCATCAACTATGCCTTACTACTAGGTGATCCACTACTTGCACTTATTTTAATAGGTAATAGAATAAGCTTGCAAGGACAGGTGTGGTGGGCCACCGATAGACTTATAGGGATAGATTTCACTAGTATTAACTTTATTGTTCATCAAACACTAGGCTTTGGAGCATCTGAGTATAATCGTGGCCTAAATTATCTAACAAATCTAATCGCACCTTCAATTTCTCATTTCTACTTCGATTCAGGGAGCAGGTTTACCGCAGGCTATCCATCTATTCTATTACTTGGAACTGGCTATTTATATGGGGTACCCTTGGTTTTACTAAGTGGTGGTTTAATGGGCGGAGTCTTCTACATTTTGAATTTAGTGATAGCAAGAAAGAAAGTACTTTTCACCATAATAGGCTTGAAACTATTCTTT
>JBDNFP010000283.1:0-19467 GCA_041689775.1 Spirosomataceae bacterium | reverse complement strand
GTCGCAGGACGATATGTTTTTCTAAAAACGAGCAAATTCATGACAATGTCATTGGTATGTACATCAACAAACACTATTTCAAAACAGGAACATATGGCGACTCCGTCGCTGCATGATCAACCCTTTATAGACACTACCGAGAAAGGTATGCCCGGCGCTACACTGATATACACAAACAATACGCTATCGCCTTTTACATCTTCCACGAGCCGCAGGGCTGGTTCGTGCTGTTTTAGGTTAAAGGCGAACGCTACACAAAGTGGCTTACCACGCAAGCTACTGAGGGATACTGCGGTACTATCCGCATTGAGTAACGTAAAGTCAGGCGCAACCTCCCCCTTTTCCAGCTTTTCTTTGGCTGAGATCAACTTCGAAAAATACTCTTTAACCGGAGAGTCCGGATAGCGCTCCCTAAAATCAGCAAATAAGCTTTTGGCTACTTTCACCGAAGGCAGAGCCGTAACGGCGTAGTTCAGCCAATAGGTATTCATATATTGCTGTTGTTTGGGGTACTCGCGGAGCTTTTCTGTGCTTGCGGTGTAGGCCTCCGAAACCGCGGCCTCATCCAGGAGATACTGATTAGCTTTGCTAGGTGGGTACTTTTCGGTAATCGGAGTCAAAATCCAGCTTTGTAGTTCGTTCCAATAAGGCAGGCTCAGCAGAGCTTCATCCGGAAATAGCTTGAAATTAGAGAGCGTAATCTGATCCAGTTCTTTGCGCTGAGCGGGGGTAAGCCGTACGGGGGTATTTTGACGTATTTCCCGGTCGCGTACTGTTACCCGCATTTGGTAAAGTTCCACATGAGTAGTAGCCCGCACATAGTTATCAAACACTTCATCTATTGGAAGGGTCGCCCGCAACTCCTCGTACTTTGTCTTCCGAAGCTGCGCCAGGCTATCACTTTGCTGAATGATCCTGGGGTTATCAATTTTCCTGGGGTCAAACCGAAAAGCGGGCAAATACTGGTAGTGATTTTCTAAAAAATAATCCTGTAAAAATTCCTGGTAGGGTACAGTCTTGCCCGCAAACATTAATTGATTACCGGGGTTGACCGTAATAGTAAGTTCTTCCCCGGGAGTAATATAGAGCAGCTGAGTGCGACTTTCCTGGCGCATTTCGGTTGGGTCCAGATTGTTAGTAGGTCTTTTCGAAACAATGTTCAACCGGACCAACACCGGCTTGGTTACCTCAAAAGTAGTAGACCCGTCCTTTTGAAAACTTAGATCAAAAACATCGATGGTCTCATACTCCGTGGGGGCCAGGCCAACTCCGATTGTTTCGTGAAAGCGCACACGCTCAATCGTCAGAGAATACACATAGTCTACTTCCGTGGCCGAATTAATATTTATCTGGGCGGTGGTTTGAGCCCAGCCGGTAAACGTGATTAGGGTAAGCAAACCTGTAAGAAATAATTTCATAGCATGAATGAGTCAGAGAATAACGATTTTGCCTCTACTGTTAAAAGAATGCGCCCACCGACCTGGGATACAGTATATATTTTGGAGCCTGGTAGCGGAACACAGAGAGAACTATAATAAATCCAAAATGAATACAATTCAGAGGAGGGAAAATGAGTATTTAATGCTGCATCCCATTTTGTTCCACTAATTTAGCACTTGATTACCTAATTTCTAGCATGAACCGACCTAACCTTTTTCAATTTTCTGCCCTACGCAATCAGATCGAAGGTGAACTATACTACGATGATTCCTCTACCCACGAGGCGGTCAGGCGGCTGTACGCCACTGACGCATCCGTGTATCAGGAGCTACCACTCGCCGTAGCACTACCCCGCCATGCGCAAGACCTTAAACACCTCATTGACTTCGCCAAAAAACGCAAAATAACGTTAATTCCGCGCGCGGCGGGCACCTCATTAGCCGGACAAGTAGTAGGCAGCGGACTAGTGGTCGATATTTCTAAACACTTCGATAAAATACTGGAAATCAACGCAAAAGAAAAATGGGTGCGCGTGCAGCCGGGAGTTATCCGCGACGACCTTAATAAATTTCTGGCTCCGCATGGTCTACTTTTTGGACCCGAAACTTCCACCGCGAGCCGGGCCATGATCGGCGGAATGATTGGGAATAATTCCTGCGGCCTGCATTCCATCGTTTGGGGTAGCACCCGCGATCACTTATTGGAAGTAAAAGCATTACTATCCGACGGTACCGAGACGGCTTTCACGGAGTTATCCACCAAAGATTTTTTACAGCGCCTTAGCGGTAAGTTAGTAAGCAGTAAGCGAGAACAGGGGATTTATGCCGGAATGTGGGGAATTATTTCCAACCCTGTGGACCAAGAATTGATTGAGCAGAATTTCCCCAAACGTACCGTCACCCGCCGCAATTCGGGTTACGCATTGGATAGCCTCGTGGTTGAAAAAGGTCAGGATGAAGCAGGTCCCGAGCGAATCAGCCTGGCCCGCCTCATTGCGGGTTCGGAGGGCACTCTTTGTTTTATAACGGAAGCGAAGCTAAATCTGGTAGATGTACCCCCCGCAGCCGTTGGGGTAGTGTGCATCCATACCCAATCGCTACCCGAGGCACTACACGCTAACCGGGTGGCCATGACCCACCATCCCAAAGCTTCTGAACTGGTAGATAAGTACATCATGGACTTTACCAAGGAGCATGCTGTCTATTCAAAAAATCGCTTTTTCCTGGAAGGAGATCCGGCCGCACTGTTGATGGTAGAGTTCTGGGGAGATACTCCGGAGGAAGTACAACAACAAGCCAATGCCCTGATTGCTGACTTGCAGAAGGAACAGCTAGGCTATGCGTACCCTTTACTGCTTGGTGCGGAAGCTACCCAAGCCTGGGATATCCGTAAAGCCGGACTAGGCCTCATCCGTAATCTGCCCGGCGATACCCAGCCAGTAAATCTGATTGAAGATTTCGCCGTAGCCGTTGAAGATCTTCCTGATTATATCGAAGATCTGGACAAGCTACTGACCAGTCATGGACTGCACGCCTCCTACTACGCCCACGCCGGAGCCGGCGAGCTACACGTAGAACCGATGATTAACCTGAAAACCAGCGAAGGAAAGCAGCAATTCAGGCAAGTGCTAGCCGATACCGCCGCTTTGGTAAAGAAGTACCGGGGCTCGCTTTCCGGAGAGCACGGCGACGGCCGACTACGGGGAGAGTTTATTCCCTTCATGATGGGGCAGGAAGTGTATGAGCTATTCCGTCAAGTCAAGCGTATCTGGGACCCGGAAGGTATTTTTAATGCCAATAAGATTGTGGATACTCCGCCCATGAACGAGTCGCTGCGGTACGTACCCGACGCCCCTAAGGTCGATATTAACACGGTGTTTAATTTTTCCAAAGAGGAGGGTATTCTTCGTCTGACCGAGAAGTGCAGTGGCTCTGGGGATTGTCGTAAAACCCACCTTACCGGAGGTACCATGTGCCCCAGCTACATGGCCACCCGCAGTGAGCGAGATACTACCCGCGCCCGCGCAAACATTCTGCGGCAATACTACACCGCCGATACGACAAAAAGTACAGGATCAAATACCACTCCCGACATGGTAAAGGAGGTACTTGACCTTTGTTTATCGTGCAAAGGCTGCAAAGCCGAGTGCCCGTCCAGCGTGGATGTCGGTAAAATGAAAGCAGAATTTACCCAGCAGTACTATGATACATACGGGGTACCTTTCCGATCGCGCCTGATTGCGAACTTTACCAAGCAAATGGAACTGGCAACCTGGGCTCCCTGGGCCTATAATGCCATCTTTGGCACGGCCAGTATACGCCGGATTGCCAACCGGATAGTAGGGTTTCATCCGGACCGAACCATGCCGAAACTTTATGGTACTACGTTAAAAAAATGGTTTAAGAAAAAGGAAAGATATAGACCAACTAGTAAGAAAAAGGTCTATTTATTTTGTGATGAGTTCACCAACTATAATGATGTGGAGGTGGGACAAAAGGCGGTTCAACTTCTGCAAAAGCTAGGCTACGATGTTGTCATTCCTGAGCATCTCGAATCTGGTCGCACCTATTTATCAAAAGGGTTAGTCAAAGAAGCCCAGCAGATCGCTAATCGTAACGTAAGCTTGTTAAAAGGGATAATTAGCAGTCAGACCCCACTGATTGGTATTGAACCATCCGCGATTCTGACGTTCCGGGATGAATACCCCGATCTAGTGGCACCCGAACTAAGGGAAGACGCCCGGCAACTCGCCCAGCACGCCTTTCTTTTTGAAGAGTTTATTGCCCGGGAAGTGGACGCCAAAAACATCAGTAAATATCAGTTTACCGATGACACGAAGGTGATAAAACTACACGGTCATTGCCATCAGAAAGCATTGTCTTCGCTATCAACGGCCAAGAAGATCCTCTCGCTGCCCACTAATTATAGCGTTCAGCTGATTCCGAGTGGATGCTGCGGTATGGCAGGGAGTTTTGGGTACGAAACGGAGCATTACGACTTATCCATGCAGATAGGCGAACTGGTGCTGTTCCCAACCGTACGACAGCAGCCCAATGAGGTTATAATTGCAGCATCAGGTACAAGCTGCCGCCATCAGATTAAAGACGGAACCGGACGTAAAGCCTTACATCCCGCCGAAATACTATGGGAAGCGCTCAAAAAGTAGTGCTTCTTTCTATCAGCGAAATTTGGTTGGAAGAGTGTCCACCATGTCCCCTGTTACTGTGTCAGACATTACGGTACCAGGGGCCACATCTGTTCCTGGCATCAGTGATTCATCATGATTAAAAAATCCGCCAATGGAAGCAATCAGCATCATGATAATACCTAAACCAACGACCCAGAGCCATAAATCATTGGTTTTTTTAGTAGCTTTTGTCTCTTTATCTGTTTCTCGTCTGTTCATAGTTTTATTTTTTAATAAGGTAGCCACTAATTCTGTACCATAGGTTCTGAGTCCTTTATTGTGGAAAAACAGCCCCCGATTGGTGTGCTAATGGCCATTATGGTTTTTATGTATATTGCCACTCAATTTCAAGAAAACACCGTTTACCAAGTATCTATGAGTCCGGAAGAACAAAAACAGCAACTTATCGAGAAGCTCCGTGAGATTGACCACCCCGAAGCCTGTCTGCTTTTTTTTCGGCTTCTCAAAGACACGCTAGATATCACCAACCTAGCCGATTCGGATCCACGGCTTTCGATTGTTGTACTCAAAAATGAAGTGGGCATTTCGGTAACCATTAATGTGTTCCCAGCCTTGCGCATCACAAGGACCAAGAGTGAAGGAATCAGGATATGGTTTGCCTTCCCCAAAGAATACATCGACAACATTGAGGAGGAACTGCATGGCAATAGCCGAATCGGTTCGGTTGAAAATTCATCCGACTATGTATGGTTGCCCATTCCCTTTGAAGATGCTGACCTGGACCGTAAAGATCCCGAAGCCAAGCAAGAGTGGGAAAACTGCCTTTTGGAATTTGTTGAAAAGGCTCGCCGGAGTCCGCACAGCAAAAAGCACAACTCCGCCGCCTACAAGGCAGCCGTAGACGAGTCGTACCGGGGTGAGATTATTGCCTACGCTGCTCCCGGCTGGGAAGCGGGACAGGTACACGACCCGAAAGAGACCTACTCCGCTAGTAAAAGCATACCCCCTCGTCCTGACATTCCGCTCAACTATCTGCTGTATGGTCCTCCCGGAACCGGGAAGACGTACCAAGTACAAAAGATGCGGACTCTCTTTTCAGAGTCACACTTTGTTACCTTCCACCCATCGTACAGCTACGAGGAATTCATGGAAGGAATCCGGCCCGATACCCTGGGCGGGCGTATCAGCTACCAAGTGAAGAAAGGTATTTTTTATGACGCTTGTCTGAAAGCACTGCGCCAAGCGGGCTATTCATCGTTTGAAAGTTGTCTGGATGATACCCCGAGCCAACGAGCCGAACGCTTTGCCGCCGCTCCGGCTCACTTACTGATTATTGATGAAATCAACCGTGCTAACCTCTCGGCCGTCATGGGCGAGTTGATGACCCTACTCGAACCCGACAAGCGCCTGGGGGCCACCCATGAGCTATGGCTTACGCTACCCTACTCCCGTAGTCGGTTTGGTATTCCGGGCAACCTGTACGTAGTTGGGACGCTCAACACCGCCGACCGCTCTATTGCACTGCTTGATACCGCGCTTCGTCGCCGTTTTCAATTCGGAGAAATACTCCCTGATCCTGCACTATTGGCAACCGTCACTATTGAGGGAATCGAACTGCGTCAACTCCTCCAAACCATCAACAAACGTATTGAGGCACTTTACGACCGCGACCACGCACTCGGCCACGCCTACCTCTTAGGGATAAGTACGTATAACGAGCTATGTGAAGCATTTCTGACCCGGATTATTCCCTTGCTACGAGAATACTTCTACGATGACTGGGAAAAAATCCGGCTGGTACTTGGGGATAATGATCGCTGGGGCAAGACTTACGAAGAACAATTGGTACGCCGTCTTTCCATTGACGAAAAGGAGCTTTTCGGGGAAGAAGTAGTGACCCAACCCGAACCTTATACCTATGAAATCAATCCGTCTTTGGCCAAAGGAGAATACCAGAAGGTGCCCAAGGAAGCCTTCCTTCGTATTTATCGTAAATAAGCTAGTCAACTGGGGTACGCCTGACAGTGCCCTCCTCCTCACTACTCGTATTTCTTTGTTTTATCCGTTATTATAGCCCGGATCAGTTGTATCAGCTCGCCCATATCCCGGAAATCCATGATTTCGATGGGTGAATGTGAGTACCGGCCAGGCCAGGAGAGAGGTACCGCCGGGATATCATACTTCAGGAAAGCCTGTCCATCGGTGCCCCCGGCCGTCATGCCGTATTGGGTTTTGATTCCGTTTTTCTTGGCCAGACTTTGTAAATAATTCAGGTGTTCCCGCCCGATAAAATTAATGCTTTCCAACACCCTGATCACGGCACCTTTGCCAAGCGGACAATAGGCATACAATTGAGGGTCAATAGGATCATCAGATGACACAAAAGTATCAATGGCGTACGCGATGCTGGCATCCTGTAAGTTTTTGGCCGCGTAGGTGGCCCCTACCAAACCGCCTTCTTCTTCCACCGACCACACAAACGTAACTTTGAAGGGTAGTTCCTCGGGTTTAATATTCTGCAATAAAAGCAACAGACTCGCACAACCCACGCGGTCGTCAAACCCCCGGGCGGTAGCTTTGTTTTCACTCAGCCGGATCATCTGTTTCGGCATGGTAACGGTCGTTTCGTCTTCAACTACCCCGGCAGTAATGGCTTCCTGTCGGCTGGCAAATCCCGCAAAAACCGTTGGCTCGAGGTTACCATTCATTTGGGTAGTAGCAGTGAGGTACTTGTCCCGAGGCTCAAAAGCAGCGGGGATATCACGCTGAGCGGTATGTACCAATGCGGCATGTCCTTCCCATACGGAATTAAAAAAGCCGCCCTTTGTCTTCAGCAGCAGCGTACCATCCGCCCGGATACTATCTACCTGATACCCTACCTCATCCATGTGGGCCACAAAGGCCAGGTGTTGCTTCCCTTTACCGAAGGTCAGTATAATATTTCCCTTAGCATCCACTTCCGGTTTGGCCCAGGTAGGCATAGCCGATAAGATATAATCACGCACCGGTTTTTCGGCGCTGCTTACGCCATAAAGCGAAACCAGTTTTGCCAATAAGTCTTCTTCCTTTGCGTAGGTCGTAAAAGTATCCACCTTCTTTCCCATGGCCGGAAGTTTGGGGCTTTCGATTGACCATGATTTACTTTCTACGGCATTCAGCCAAGTTTGTATCAACCCTTGTACCGCACTTATAGGCACCATTTCAACGGGGGTATTGGTATAGCTGGAAGGCAAACCAACTTCAAAATAATTGTCATTTGGCCAGTCGGGGCTACCCGTAGAGGGATGACGAAAACCGATAACAGGCTTTACTATTTTTGTATTTTGGGTAACGAAAGGCAGTTTTCTATTCGTTAGTAGTTGTCTGGCATCACCTGACTCCTGCTGCAAAAAACGATTAAAACGGACCACCTGATCGAATGGGCCAAGCCGGTTTGCTACGTCTTCTATCCCTTTTCCATTGATGAGTTCAAGGGTTACAAAAGCAATCACTACTGTGCCCGTAAACTTTGCCTGCATCAGCGTTTTTGCCACAGAAGCTAAGGCTATTACCACTGATTTGGATGCCGCCGAAGGTGCCGAAATATACTCGTTGTTGATGATCTGCGGCTTTTTGTTTGCCGTCAGGGGATCTACCAGTCGTATACCTCGTTCCTCTGCTTCTTTGGCCGAGGCCATCCCTACATCTATGAAAGCCTCCTGCCACTGGTACACGCCCCGGCTCCGCACGGGATCAGCCCTTAGCCCATCGAAGTGCGATGATGGTACCACCGCTACTCCATAACGGATACCCTTTTCGGTGTTAATTTTTACTTCATTTCCTTCCAAAAACTGGTGGTACATGGTACCAAGATGCCCGTAGCCCACGGGCATAATGCGGAGGTACCCATTATCCAGGATATTACTTACCACGTAACCAGGTTCATCGAGCGGAGTGACAAAAAGCCGCTTGGGAGTGCCACTACCCAGTGTGATGGTTAGGTTGCCGAGGCGATCTTTCTTGAAAGTACCAGCGGCGAACAGACTTTCCACGAAAGCACTAGCTTCTTCTTCCCGACCCGTCACGGCGCTGGTTTTGCTGAATGACTGTATAAGGCTGAGTAATTCGACATCCAACGCGGGTGATTGGGCCAGTATACCAAGGGGTAGAAAAACAGCGAGGAGAATCGTAATGAATTTGTACATACCAAAGTGGGTTATGAATAGAAATAGCCAACAAGATAAGGGTTGATTCTGTTTTTACACTAAATCATCCTTTACTAATTGCCCTTGTACAGATCCAGTAAGTGTATTTTGATTTTTACGATTTCAAATTGTGTCAGAACGTAGGAATCAAGGCAGAGAAGAGGTAGGCACAATCCATCCCATTTGTATTCTGGTTGATAAAAAGCTAATATTACTCCGCAATTCACCATCCTTACCGGCCGTTTTTGATTTATCATCATTAGTCCACGCAGCTACTCGTATGCCTTTCCCTAAGCATCTATTTACTACCCAAGCCCTCCTGAAAGTGTTTCTTTTTGCGCTCCTACTACCATTGAGCGCTATAGCACAGCAGTCCAATACTATTTCTTTTGCGGGTGGGTACAGTATTCCCATCGGGAAATTTGCCAGCAAGCAATTCAGCGACCCCGAAGCCGGACTAGCCGGATCGGGATTCTACGGCCAGCTTAGCTATGAGAGGAAACTTGCCAACTGGTGGGGAGTACGCCTAACTGGTAGCCTCAACAGTAACGAAACCAACGCCAATCCGCTTATTGAACAATACAGCATACTACTTCCCAATCCGGATACATATTCCTGGAAAAGTGAAGTAACAAAATGGGAGCTAGGAGCAGTATTAGTAGGACCAATGGCTTACAAATCCATCGGAAAAGTGGAGTTTACGGCCCACGTACAGGGAGGACTGGTCTTCGCCAAATCACCAGATGTGAAACTTTTCGGCACTTCTACTACCGGACAAAACGCAGTGGAGGGACGCATTACCTCAGGCTCAACAAACGCTTTTGGGCTAGGCGGCGGTGGTTCTCTCCGATTCAGATTATCTAACTCATTGAGGTTTCAAATCACCGGCGACTGGATAGGCGCGCGGGCCGAACTAAAAGGCGTACCTACTTACGTAAAGGTGGGTAATTTCCCCGCCATCGAAGGTACCGAAACCCGCAAGCGCTTTGTGGGCGTGATCAACACGGGGGCGGGGTTTGTGGTGGTGTTTTGAGACCTTGTTAGCGCCAGATCAAAAATTAAGCTCTCTTAACTTACCCTACCTGAACCACGACCTATCGACCCGGGTTTGGATATCATTATTTGGAATACAATAGCCCGAAGGAGTCAGCGTAGGTACGTAACGGGTTAGTTTGGGATCACGAAGGCTATTCTCAATAAAATCAGTTAGTTGGCTGATCTCTTCCGGACTTAAATGCAACGGGCTAAACTCCTTGGCCAACTGACCCGAAGGAACGACACTATTCTGAGCCACTGCCCTATTTTTATACATAATTACTTCCCTAACGGTACGAAAATTAGAACCGTGACCGAAAAACGGGGAGTCTCTCAGGTTGTACAGCTGCGGTACTTTAAACTTGTACATATCCTCGGCCTTTCCGGTGAAGCTACCCCTCCCCTTATGATCTGACTGATTGGGATTCACGTTGTGGACTCTACTTCCGCTTAAATCAGACATTCCCATAGCATAAAAAGCCATACTGTTCAGCGCCGGACCGGTATGACACTGCACGCAATTTCCTTTTCCGAAGAACAGAAGAGCTCCTTTTTTCTGATCATCCGACAGAGCGCCCTTTTCACCCCGCAACCACCGTTGAAAAGGCGCTTCGGTGGCGAGCAGTGTCCGCTCGTAGGAAGCAATAGCAAGGCCTATATTTTTAATACTATACCGATCAACTTCGGGCACATTCGGAAAGGCATTCTGGAATAACTTGCGATAGGTCGAATTACGAAATAGGTCTTCGTTTGACCCCATCCGATGTACAGTCAGACCGGCGATGGCCTGGGTCTCGACCCCTTCAAAACCTAGAAAATTAGCTTCTTTGGGGGTGTCTTTGGTCCAGTTATTCTGGGTTCCTTTGTTGACACCCGTTGCCCCGAACTGACCGTTCCAAAGCACATTCGGTTGGTAGGCTATGTTGAGCGTAGACGGGCTTCGCAGTGGCTGAACATCCAATTCACTTTCCCGGTAGACAGGATCACTCTGCCGGCCTTCTCCAATGGAACCGTACCCAAGGCCACCTTCGCCAATGCCCTGCGGCAAACAAGCCTGGAAACCGGCATCTACATGGTGGCAGCTGGCACAGGAATACGTCATCAGGCTCTTTTTGACTTTGGGATTAATAGCCAAGGCAGTTTCGTGGTACAGGTGACGTCCCAGCTCTACCTTTTCCGCCGTCAGTGGATTCTTAGGGTCTTGCGGTATTTTTTGGAGGTCAGAAGCCGCCGGAAAACGAAAAAAAACAAGGCTACCTCCGGTTTTCACCAAAGCTTCATTTAATGCTATGTCCGTGGAAGAAACCGGATCGTTTTGAGAGGGAGTACACCCCCAACCAGTTGCTACTAGTAAAAGGATAAGGATACTACTTCTTTTTTGTGTGAGGAAAGGTATTTTCATTGAATCACAAGAGTATGAGTTCGGTTTAGGAGGTCTGTTTACAATTCTGGTTTAGTCGTTGTGCTTAGAAATAACCTCGTACCTTCAATATACGCAAAAAGGATGCCATCAACAGGTATTTACCAAAAAAGAGTCTTGAAACATCAAGCCGAACTATCAGCTCTATGCCACCAGACTCCCTAAAAACTCACGACCAATGTCGATTAATTTTTTCCGGTACCCGCGCCGTAAGTTTGGAATAAAAGGTAAGCTTCCCGGTCATACTGATGGGCCCCTAATTCACACTCCCCCCATAAATAATCATGGCTCTGTTCAGATCACTTTTTATCAAATCCTGTAAGCGGGTCAATCCAGCCCCCGAACCCTGTATATCCGTTTCCTGCCCGGTCGCCGCCGCCAGATTCAAGTTGGTAAAGTTCAGTATATTAACCCGTCCATTACCGTCTACATCGGCCACATCCAATGTGCCTGATTGCAAAACTCTGATTAGCCGGGCCGTTAAAGCTGGTAATGGTATAGGTAACACGTTCTACTTTAAATCTTATTTAACTTTCTCTTATATTTAATCAAAATCACTATCTTCGGTTGCGTCAATGATAACGGTTTCGCCGAAGGTTGCTCCCGCATTACTGATCACAAATATTTCTTTAAATTGAGCTTTTACTTTAACGATAGGGAAGTTTTGGCACGACGATGTAGCGACTGCAACTAGCAATAATGCACTTGTGATTTTAAGTTTCATAGTGAGTATGTTTTAGTTAGTAATTAAGTATAAAAGTGACAAACTAACAGGTTAGCTCTCATGAGGAAGATCACACACGTATATGATTGTAATTCGTGTATGATACCAGATAATGGTGGCTTCGAAAGCCTAGAATTACCCCTAGTAGACCCAAGAACGTTAGTACAAAAGACTCATTGATCTATTTGACAGGGTATCCCTATGTACAATCGAATAAAAAAGAAAGCTAACTAACCTCACTTTACCTTCAACGTAGGTGTAGCCACTCTACTTTTGGGCGCCCTTGACCCGCAAGAAGGCTCCGTGCTGGTACTCATGGGCAGTACTCTGCTCACACTGTCGACCTTATGATCTTTTCGGGCATAAGCTTCCTTGTCTACCTTTCCATCACCGGAGGGTTAGGTAGTACATCAATCCTGTGGCGGTGGTGGAGCATACTAATTATGCCCTGCCCGTTGGGTTGGATGTGAGCCGTAGGTTTGCTGATTCTAAGGCCAGTAAAAAAACCGATCAGTAATCCCATTCCTCAACGTCACTGGCTAATTATACACAACAAATAATGGATTTTGGGGAGGTTGATTAACTGATTTATTGTTATTTAGTTCTAGATTACGTTCAATCTTTACCCACTTTACTCCTTAACTTTACTTATATGCGTCGTCGTGACTTCTTTACTAATAGCTTACAGGGAGCAGCACTGGTTACCGTTGGTTCACAACTAACGGCTTGTTCTACGGAATCAACCACTAAGCAAACTACCATGGAAGGTAGCGTTTCCCCTTTCGAGCTGGATGAAAAAACCATCGGTGAGCTGCAAGCCGCCATGACGGAAGGTGCCCGTACCGCCCGTAGCCTAACCCAACTCTACCTGGACCGAATTAAGGAGATTGACGAGAGCGGGCCCACGCTACGCTCGGTCATTGAAATAAACCCCGATGCACTGACAATAGCGGACCAGCTCGACAAGGAGCGAAAACAAAAAGGACCACGTGGACCGATGCACGGTATTCCGGTTTTGATCAAAGACAATATTGACACCGCCGACCGGATGCATACCACGGCCGGGTCGTTGGCGCTGGCTGATAATATTGCGGCCCAAGATGCCTTTATCGTACAAAAAATTCGGGAAGCCGGCGCGGTACTCTTAGGAAAGACCAATCTAAGCGAATGGGCCAATTTCCGCTCTACGCACTCATCCAGCGGGTGGAGCAGCCGCGGCGGGCAGGTCAAAAACCCGTATTCCCTTGACCGCTCCACGTCCGGGTCAAGCTCAGGCTCGGGCGCTGCCGTAGCGGCTAACCTCTGCACCGTAGCGATTGGTACCGAAACGGACGGCTCTATTCTGAGTCCGTCGTCCCTTAATGGTATAGTGGGTATCAAACCTACCGTGGGTTTATTGAGCCGAAGCGGCATCATTCCGATCTCTAAGTCACAGGATACCGCCGGACCCATGGCCCGTACCGTTACTGATGCCGCAATCCTACTTTCTGCACTGACGGGCGTAGACCCCAATGATACCGCCACTAAAGGACAACAGAGCCATCCTGACTACACTACTTTCCTGAAAGTAGACGGACTCAAAGGTGCGACAATTGGCGTAGAGCGTAGCTACTTTGGGTATAGTGATCAAGTAGATACCCTGATGGAAGAAGCCATTGTACTTTTACGAAAAATGGGTGCCACCGTGGTTGATCCCGCCCCGATTGACCCATCACTTAACATCGGCGATGATGAGTTTCAGATACTTCTGTACGAATTTAAGGATGGTCTGAATGCTTACTTTTCAAAGCTACCCGCCAGCGCCCCCGTTCGCTCCCTCAAAGATCTGATCGCTTTTAATACCGCCAACAAAGAAAAGACCATGCCCTTCTTCGGGCAGGAGATTCTGATCATGGCCGAAAAGAAGGGCCCACTGACCGACAAAGACTACCAGATGGCGCTGGCTAATTGCCGCCGGAGGTCGCGCGAAGCGGGAATTGATGCTACCTTGAAAAAGCACAAATTGGACGCCGTCATCGTACCCACCGATACGCCCGGCTGGGTAACCGACCACATTACGGGTGACCATTATGTGATGTCAAAGGCAAGTTATAGTGTAGCTGCCGTTGCCGGATATCCGAGCGTATCGGTCCCCATGGGATTTGTGCTGGGAATGCCCGTAGGAATTTCATTTTTTGGAACGGCATACAGCGAACCAACACTTATAAAACTGGCCTATGCTTTTGAGCAGGCCCAGCAAGCCCGTCAGGTGCCCACCTTCCGGCCGAATATAGGCTAAACCCAAAAAACTGGGGTGCCTTCCAAACGCAATGCCAGCACCTGCAAGCCGGGAATCCTATGCAGGTTCGGGTATTGCGCTTATCTGAAAAACAACAATCTATTCGTCCCAAAGAGTATTCGAAAGTTCTCTGCTGCTTATATTCCTAGATTATCAATTTATTGGTGGCAGCAACCTACTCGTGTACTATGAAGAATCTATTACTACTGGCCTCGGCTTTATTCATTCTAGAGATCACTCCTCTTTTTGCACAGGTCGAGCTATGCCAGGGAGCCTATTTTACAGAAGCACAGGGGAAAGAGTTTTTATCCAAAAATATCCCTAAAAACAAAGTTGGTTGGGAAAAGCGGGCAGCTGCTATCCGGGCCAATATGCTGGAAGGAATGGACTTACTACCTCTTCCACCCAAGCCTACGTCTCAACCCATCATTCATAGCCGGCGCGTTATGGATGGATACACCGTAGAAAATATTGCTTTCGAAAGTATGCCGGGGGTTTTTGTGACGGGCAACCTCTACCGCCCTCTGCAACCGCAGGCTTCGTATGCTGCAATTCTCTGTCCACACGGCCACGGCCCCGACCCACGCTTTGCCGAACCCGCGCAGGTGCGCTCGGCTATGCTGGCGCGGATGGGCGCTATTGTACTGGCCTTTGACATGATTGGCTACGGAGACTCTAAACAAACCGAGCACAAAATCCCGAAAGCCCTCAAATTACAAACCATTAATTCGATGCGGGCGCTAGATTACTTGCTGTCAATACCCAACGTAGACCCGGAACGTATAGGGGTAACGGGGGAGTCGGGCGGCGGTACGCAGACATTCATTCTGGCGGCGCTAGATGAACGGGTGAAGGTGTCAGTACCCTGTGTGATGGTGTCGGCCCATTTCTTTGGAGGCTGTACCTGCGAAAGCGGCATGCCAATTCATAAAAAAGGTGATTTCCAGACCAATAACGTAGAAATTTCCGCCCTGACCGCCCCGCGCCCGATGCTCCTAATCTCCGACGGTGGCGACTGGACGCTAAACGTTCCCAAGGTAGAATACCCCCATATCCAACATATTTATGGATTGTACGGCCAGAAAGGAAAAGTAGAGAACACCCATTTGGCCAACGAAAAACACGACTACGGCCCCTCGAAACGAAAGGCTATGTACCCGTTTATGGCGAAGTACCTGGGGCTAGATATGCGGATGATTACCGATGCCTCCGGCGCAATCGATGAAAGTCTGGTGAAGATGCTACCCCGCACGGCGTTGGAAGTATTCACCACAGCACATCCTCGGCCGGCCTCGGCGGTCATGGGCGATGCTGCCGTGATGCGATTATTGGAGTAGCCTTTTCTAAACTTTCGCAGTCTTTCTTTTTTTCCTGTATTGACGCAGGAGAAATAGAGAAGCTGTACCCAACAATAGAAACGGCCACAGGCTGACCACCACTACCAAAAATCCCAGCAGGTTGTCCCAGCCATCCCGCAGGGACACGCCTAGTTTGCCTAGAAAGCCAAAAGATGTCAAAGGAATTTCGTTGTAAATCACCGTCAGCGTGCTAAACGCTACGCGGTCTTTCAAGTACCGCAACCGCCCCTCGATAGACTCAATTTCGGTGCGGAGGGTACCCATCTCTCGCTCAATGGCCAACATCTCCTCCACCTTCGTAGCCTTTTGGAGTAGTTGCTGGTAACGGTTTCCCAGTTCCTTCTTGGTCTTGATCCGGGACTCCACATCCATATACTCTTCTGTCACATCCTGGGCGTTGATACTTTTGCTTTTGAGGTTATCCGCCCCTTTGGATATAGTGCCCAGTAGCGCATCAAAATTGCCTGCCGGTACCTTAATCATCACCCGGTGCTCTACCGCCGTACCGTAGTCTGACTGGCTGTCTTCGGTAATGTAGCCCTTATTAGCTAGTACAGCCTGGGCTATTTGTTGGCCTGTGGTCTTGGCATCCTTCGTGTCAAAAATAATGGTACCTTCCTGAATCACCTTTCGGTCGGTAGAAATTTCCGGCCCTGCTTGCGGTTGCACATCAACTTCTTTTTTCTGCGGGGGTGGTGGGATTTGCATCAAATCAACTTGCGACATTACTTCCATAGTATCCTCTTTCGATTGATTACAGGAAGGCAGAACAAGGGTAAGTATAAATAGGAACAGCAGTACGGCCGGTTTCATGGTTAAAGAAGATTAAAGGTGAGAAAATAGGGTCAATCACAATTACCACAATATATAGAAGAATCTTTTATATAAATTCAATAACCAAGCAATTGGTTGAAAGAAATTGAAAATAAAATTTCCGTTGCAGGCTTTTTCGGACAAAAAACTCGTCGAATATACCGTAGTAATTCCACCTCAGGTCTTTACTAAGGGAACAGCTCTCAAATGCATGAAATGTATACTGCTTTTTTTCCTACTTATTTGGGGTCCTTTGCAAGCCCAAACCGTCAATACCGCCAAACCCTGGACCTTCTGGTGGTGGATGGGCAGCGCCGCCAACGAGCGTGATATTACGGCTCAGCTCGAAGGTTTTCAAAAAGCGGGACTGGGTGGCGTACACATCAGCCCGATTTACGGAGTGAAAGGTTACGAAAAAGAGTTTGTTCCGTTTCTATCCCCAGAATGGTTGCGATTATTAGACTATACCGTCCGGGAAGGCAAGCGCTTAGGACTAGGCGTAGACGTGACTACCGGTACCGGCTGGCCCTTTGGCGGCCCGACGGTAAACGCCGAAATGGCGGCTAAAAATATGAGCGTAAAGGAAGGTCAGATACAGGTAGCCCTCACCAGGCAAAAAGTAAAGCGAGCGGCACCCGGCGGCGAAGGCTTTGTGTTAGATCCATTTCACCCCACGGCGATGAATACGTACCTGACGTGGTTTGACACTACCCTAAACACCCTTGCCGACCGCCCCCGCTCCATGTACAACGATTCCTACGAGGCCTACAACGCCAACTGGACCATCGACTTTCCG
Organism: Spirosomataceae bacterium; assembly: GCA_041689775.1. Lineage (GTDB taxonomy): Bacteria > Bacteroidota > Bacteroidia > Cytophagales > Spirosomataceae > JBDNFP01. Next base: position 2,271 of record JBDNFP010000283.1, on the reverse strand, counting down.
GAGCAGTTTCGGACACGGCGCGGCTATGACCTGACCCAACAACTCGCTCCTTTGCAGGATAGTGCCGCTACGCTGGCGGCGCAATTAGTGAGGATAGATTACTACCAAACCCTCGCCGAATTAGTGGCTGAGCGCTACGCTCAGTCCTGGACCCAATGGAGTAAAAATCACGGCTACCAAACCCGCTATCAGGCACACGGCTCGCCGGGTAATCTGTTGGACCTCTACGACGACGCTTCTATTCCTGAAACGGAGTCGTTTGGTACCAGTCGCTTTCCAATTCCTGGCTTGCGCATTGATCCCGACTATTCCATTCAACAATTTGGAACACCCAATCCATTAGCCATGAAGTTTGCCTCCTCGGCCGCGCATTTCTCGGGTAAGCCTTTGGTAAGCTCAGAAACCGGGACATGGTTAGCCAATCATTTCAAAGTGGCCCTGTCGCAGGTAAAACCCCAAATCGATGAGCTGTTTACGGCGGGTGTCAACCATATTTTTTACCACGGCACTACCTATTCGCCCCCGGCGGAAGCCTATCCGGGCTGGCTGTTCTATGCCTCTACTAACTTTGGCCCTACCTCCCATTTTACCGAGCACTTTCCGTTGCTGAACCGCTACGTAGAAAACTGCCAGACGCTTCTGGAAAACAGTCGTCCGGATAATGACGTGTTGGTCTATTTTCCGATCCATGACCTGTGGGCAGCCCCTGGACAATCAGGCGGCGGTGTACACCTGCTGGAAGTACACCACGTAGACCGTTGGCTCTTGAAACAACAGTTCGGAAAACTAAGCGAGCAGCTATGGCATCAGGGATTTACCTTTGATTTTGTTTCTGATAAGCAGCTAACCAGGCTTGTCGTAGATAGCAATGACAAGCTAAATTCGGGAAGTAGTACCTACAAAATCATCCTGATTCCAACTAGTACGTATATGCCTACCTCTACCTTGGAAGAGCTACGCCGCCTTGCTCAATCCGGGGCCAAGATTGTTTTTGAAGGTAACACCCCTTCGCAGACTACCGGCTTTGCTTCCCACGCCAAACAGCAAAAGAAATTCACCAAAGTAATGGTCAATTAACCAGGAACAAAACCGTTGCGATAGCCACCAATTGGCAGGCAGCTCTGATGAGCAATGGGATTATACCCGAAGAAATAGCCGGGAAAGGGCTGACTTTTATCCGTAAAACCTACGAAGATAAGCCGTTATACTTTGTGGCTAACGTAGGTGATCAATTCCGGGCCGATTGGATTACCGTAGGTGCGGGTAGTTCTTTTAAAAAGTATGACCCCATGACGGATGAAGAAACTCTACTACCGACCCGGGAGCATAATGGCAAAACGGAAATGTACCTTTCTTTACTACCGGGACAGTCTTGTTTTCTGAAATCTGCTTCCACTTCGGCCGGGGAGGTAATAGCTAAAGTACCTACTACTACCCTACCTGTTTCCGGCGTACGGGATGTTACCTTTCTGAAAGGGATGCCCTCTCTACCTCCACCAACCTCCATTTCTGATCTGAACTCTTGGACTACCTTTTCAGAACCAGCTATCTATTTTTCGGGTAAAGCCAGGTACACTCTGACCTTCAATGTTCCGAAAAATATCGCTACCAGAAAAGAGTTACTTCTTGATCTGGGTGATGTACGGGAGGTAGCAGATGTAAAGATCAACGGTAAATCCATTGGTACAGCGTGGAGTATCCCTTACCGGCTCGGTATTCCGGCGGGTGCTTTACAAATAGGAAAAAACCTATTGGAGGTAGAAGTCAGCAATCTTTCGGCTAACTACATGCGCCTCCGCGACACGCAAGCACCGGAATGGAAGAAGTTTTACGATGCCAATATCGTGGATATCACCTACAAAAACTCGACATTGCCAGTTGGGAACCCATGCCTTCTGGACTGCTGGGACCAGTGCGTATAGTGTACTAGGGTTTAGTTTCTTTAAATTTGTAAAGGCCCGGTGGAAATTCCATGGAGTCTTGTATTCTAATAGTCTGAGCAGTTTTCGGGCATTGATTTGGTAAAGATCAAAAAGGGTCGTGAGGTTGAAATCCGCATTTCACCCCCTACGACCCATGCGCATCGAAAAGAGACTCGGGCCAATATTGGCCAAACTTTCTGACGTTGGCAAGCCCCAGCGCAAATTCATGGCCGAACTTTTCAGCGTTTTGCTGGGCCACCAGGGCCGGGCGACCTTTGAAAACCTTGCTCGATACAGTTGTTTCACCGATCTGACCTTCCGCAGGTGGTTCGCTAGATTTTTTGACTGG
>JBDNFP010000282.1:0-21535 GCA_041689775.1 Spirosomataceae bacterium | reverse complement strand
TGTACTTTATGCTGCTCTCGCCAGTCTGATATATTTAGAAAATACTCGTTTATCTTTGTCATGTACTGCAAAGATAAACATTCTTTCAATTGACAGAATTCTCATGCGTTTGCCCTGATTTTTTTCTGAAATGACTGATTTTAAACAAACTACTTTCGGACTTTCCTTCCTGATCCTGCTTATGTGGTCAGCAAGCGGGCGAGGACAGTCCTTGACTTTTTATAAGGATGTACAGTCCATTATTCATGGTAACTGCGCGGTGTGCCACCGTCCCGGCGAAGCGGCCCCCTTTTCGCTGATCACCTATGAGGACGTGGTCAAACGCTCAAAATTTATCCGCAAGGTGGTTAGCAGTCGCTACATGCCCCCCTGGAAAGCCGACGATCACTACGTATCCTACGCCAACAACCGCTCGCTAAGCGACAAAGAAATAGAGACCCTGGTCGCCTGGATTGATGCTGATACGCCAAAAGGGAGGGAAAAACGGGAGTCCGAAAAGGTACTCATGGAACGGGTAAGCGCCGGTACAGCCTACCACCGCTCCCCCGATCTTACCCTTAAAATGTCCGAGACCTACGTACAGAAAGGTGACGGTAAGGAGCGCTTCATGGTGTTCAAAATCCCCTTTGAACTGGCCCAACGGGCTAATGTCGAGGCGATAGAATTCACATCCAACAACAAAAAAATTATCCACCATGCCAACTTCGCCATTCACCCCGTGGAGGATACCATCATCAACCTGTACAACACCGTCAGTGCGGTAAATCTGAATGGCGACTCGGCCAGCCAATACTACCAATGGCTCAAATACAAGCAGGAAATGACCTTTTACGGGGGCTGGATACCCGGCGCATCGTTCGAAACGTACCCCCAGGATATGGGCTGGGAAATGCCTCGCCGGGGGGTAGTGCTCCTGACGGTACATTATGGCCCTGCGGCCCTTGATGCAGAAAACATTAACGGAATTAATATTTTCTTCAAAGATACCCCCATTAAACGGAAGGTAAAAGTCATTAGCCTCGGTTCGGGTGGTATCGGCGAAAAGGACATCAAGCCCCCTTTCCTGCTCTTTGCGGACGAAATAAAAACCTTTACCCTGCGTATCGCCAACAATCAGCCCGATGTATCGTTGCTGTACGCCTGGCCGCACATGCATCAGCTGGGCAAGACGTTCAAGGCCTACGCCGTCAGCGCTACGGGTGACACCATTCCGCTGGTTCGGATCCCGGAATGGGATTTTCGCTGGCAGGAAATCTACCGTTTCAAAAAACCTGTTTTACTACCCAAAGGGGCAGTGGTACACATCGAAGGCACCTACGACAATACTGCCCAAAATCCCATGAACCCGCATAATCCGCCCCAGCTCGTGCTTTCGGATGGAAATATGCGGAGCGACCAAGAAATGATGACGCTGCTGCTGATGTACGTAACCCGCGAGGAAGAAGACGAACGGCTGATTTTTGATTGGAACAAATCTACCAAGTAACCCCAAACATAATATGCGCATTTTCACAAAACATAAGGTTTCGGAAAAGTGGAAGAGGTGGCTTTGGGCTATAGCTTTACTCGGAGGAATGCCGACCTACGCACAACCCCTTTTTACCCGGCTAACGCCCCAGGCCAGCGGCGTAGACTTTGTGAATAAAATTGAGGAAAACGACTCCTTACATATCTTCCGCTATGAGTACCTCTACAATGGCAACGGCGTGGGTATCGGTGATTTTGACAACGATGGCTGGCTCGATCTATTTGTTTCGGGCAATACTGTTTCCAACAAGTTATACCTCAACCGCTCGGCCAAAACCCAGAAAATTCGGTTTGAAGATGTGAGCCGACTGGCGCAGGTAGGGGGCAATGGCACCTGGGCTACCGGGGTGAGCATAGCGGATATCAACGGCGACGGGCTGCTTGACATATATGTGTGTCATTCCGGTTTTTTTCGGGATAAGGCTAGCTTGGACAACGAACTCTTCATCAATCAGGGGGTTAAAAATGGCGTACCGATTTTCAAGGAAATGGGAAAACAGGCTGGTCTTGATGCTCCCGGTACGCTCTCCACGCAGGCGGCTTTCTTTGACTACGACCGCGACGGTGACCTGGATATGTTTCTGCTCAACCACTCCAACCACACCGTCAATCCGCTGCTCAACACCCGGCAGATCCGGGCAACGCCCAACCCGTACTTTGGCAATCGGCTATTCCGGAATGACAGCGAAAAGGGAAAACTTCGCTTTACGGACGTAACCCACCAAGCCGGCATTATCAACAGTGCCCTCAATTTCGGCCTGAGCGTAACCGTAGCGGATATCAACCAGGATGGTTGGCCAGATCTGTACACCACCAGTGACTACACGGAGGTAGATTGTTACTATGTAAATAATCAGAATGGAGGTTTTAAGGAGTCACTACGGGAGTCTTTTGCTCATATTTCCAAATTCTCCATGGGAGCTGACGTAGGGGATGTCAACAACGACGGCCGCCCCGATGTGCTGACTCTTGATATGCTGCCCGAAGACAACCACCGACAGAAACTTCTCAAAGGTCCCGATATGTACGATCAGTACCATTTGCTGCTCGACAGTGGCTACTACCACCAGCAAATGCGAAATATGCTGCATCTTAACGTGGGGCTTGATGCAGAAAAAAGGGCAAAATTCAGTGAAGTGGGTCAGTTGGCGGGCATCTCCAATACCGACTGGAGTTGGGCCGGTCTGATGGCTGATTTTGACAACGACGGCTGGCAGGACATCCTGATTACCAACGGCTACCTGCGCGACTTCACGAATATGGATTTCTTGAAATACACCGTAGCCGATGAGCAACTTAAACAGGCCGCCAAAGGCAGTCTGCAATTCCAGACCTACGGCCTAGTGCAAAAGATGCCATCCAATAAACTACGCAACTACCTATACCGCAACCGGGGTGGTGATCTTGCTGGTTCGCTGGGCTTCGAGGATGTTTCTACCCGCTGGGGGCTGACCGAAGAAACTGTCTCCAACGCCGCCGCCTACGCCGATTTTGATCAGGACGGGGATCTGGATCTCGTTATTTCCAATATCAACGAGCCTGTGTATATTTATAAAAACAACGCCCCGGCCCAGAACTATCTAGCCCTACGACTGGTGGGCACCCCACCCAATACCACCGCATTTGGTGCTAAAGTATGGACTTACACCAACGGACAGCAGCAATACAAAGAGCTTTATCCGGTGCGAGGGTATCAGTCGTCCGTTACTACGGACCTTCATTTTGGGTTCGGCAAAGCTTCGGCTATTGACTCCGTAGTCATCTTGTGGCCATTAGGTATCAGGTCGGTGGTGATACATCCGGCTTTGAACCAACTACTGGTGGTCAAAAGTCCAAAAAAGGGTTCTCCTGCCATAGCAACTAACCCCATGGCTGGTCCAACCCTTTTCGAGCAATTACCACCCGAAACTACGGGACTGGATTTTTTTCACCAAGAAAATAACTTCGTAGATTTCAAAGTGGAGGTACTCCTCCCCTACCAACTTTCGCGCATGGGTCCGGCGCTGGCGCGGGGCGATGTAAACGGCGATAGCCGCGAAGATCTGTTCTTTGGTGGAGCCATGAACCAGTTTGGGGTACTCTACCTGCAAACCACCGAGGGCTCGTTTGTGGCGGCGACTTCCCAGCCCTGGCGGCAACATGTAACGTCAGAAGAGGTAGCCGCACACTTTTTTGACGCGGACAAAGACGGTGACCTGGACTTGTACGTAGTGAGCGGCGGCAACGAATACGAAGACCAGTCGCCCGAGTACCAGGATCGCCTGTACCTAAATCAGGGGGATGGTCAATATGTATGTGCGCCTACGGTGCTTCCGGTGATGCTAAGTCCCAAACAGTGCGTTGCCAGTTCGGATGTAGACGGCGACGGCGACCTTGATCTGTTTGTGGGCGGCCATGCCGTGCCGGGGGCCTTTCCGCAGGCTACACGCAGCTACCTACTGCGCAACGACAGTGCGGGAGGTGAGGTAAAGTTCACGGACATCACTGATGCCTGGAACCCCGCCCTAGTTAACCCTGGCATGATTACGGCCGCCGTATTTGCTGATCTGAACGCCGATAGCCGCGCAGATTTGCTACTCGCCAGCGACTGGATGGGTATCCGAACCTTTCGGAATAGTCAGCATCACTTCGAAGAGGTAAAGCCCGACGGCCTGCGCCACACCGAAGGCATGTGGGCCTCCCTGACCGCCGCCGACCTGGACAACGATGGTGATCTGGATTTCATAGCCGGCAACTGCGGCCTCAATACGCAACTGAAGGCATCCGTCGAAAAACCCATGACGCTCTATTACGATGATTTTGATAAAAACGGGCTGGTAGACCCCATTCTCAGCTACTATATTGGCGACAAGAGCTATCCGCTGTATTCGCGGGACGAAATACTGGATCAACTGGTACCGCTCCGCCGCAAGTACATATCCTATGCCTCCTACGCCGATGCTACGGTAGTGGATATTTTTGGCGAAGCCGCCGTGGATAAGTCGCCCAAGCTGCAATGCACTCAGTTGGCAAGTGTGATTCTGGAAAATAAAGGAGACTTCAACTTTGCGGTACACGAGCTGCCCCAGGTCGCTCAGGTTTCCCGCCTGAGCGGTGCCATAGCCGACGACGTAGACGGAGACGGTAAAATCGACCTGATTACGGCCGGTAACTTCTCGCCCTATCGGGTACAGACCGGCCCTTCCGATGCCTCCTTTGGACTTTATCTTCGGCAGGTGGCTCCCTTTCACTTTGAACCCTTGGGGCCCGAACAGTCGGGACTTTGGGCGAGCGGCGATGTACGCACCATAACAATGATCAACTCCGGCTCCCAAAAATGGCTGGTAGTCGGCCGAAACAACGATGAAACACTGGTATTTCGGATCAATCAACCCAAGAAATAAACAAGTACGATGCGCTGTGTGAAAAACCTTTTCCTGATATTCCTTAGTACCGGCAACCTGTGGGCTTCCGGGCCCAAGGCCCCTTCCACCGAGCTCTTCAACCGAGCCCAGAAACAGTTGACACGCACCATTGTACATGATATTTTTTCGCCTCCCGTAGCCAGTCGCATCTACCTGTACGCCAATGCGGCCGCCTACGAAACCATCATTCGGGATAAAAAAGCGTACGCCAGTCTACACGGGCAGGTATACGGATTTCCGGATATTTCGGCGATCCCCACCGGAGACGAAGTCAACTATCCGTTGGCGGCTCTCTATGCATTTTTCCAAACGGGCGGCCAACTGGTTTTTTCGGAACAAATACTCAAAGACAGCGTGGAGGTATTACTACGCCAAATGAACGAACCCAACCCGACCACCTACCAAAACTCCCTGCGGTATGGCCAGGTAGTAAGCGACAGCATAATGGCTTGGGCTTCCCGTGACCACTACCTCGACACCCGCAAGCGCCGGCGCTATTCGTACAGCAAAGCGCCCGGTAAGTGGATTCCCACTCCTCCCGGCTACATGGATGCCATCGAACCCTACTGGAACAGAATTAGGCCCGTTACCCTTGATTCCGCCCAACAGTTCAAACCTCTATCCCCACCTACTTTTAGTACTGAGCCTACCAGTGAATTCATGAAACAGGCCCGGGAAGTATACGACCGGACCCGGCAAATGACCGACGAACAGAAGCTCATTGCCAGCTACTGGGATTGTAATCCTTTTTTTCTAAACACCCAGGGGCACCTAAATTTTGCCACTAAGAAGCTCTCACCCGGCGGGCACTGGATGTCCATCGTGGGACAGGCCGCCACTACCGCCCAACTCGACTGGCCGGCCACCTCTGCCGCCTACATGCTTACTTCCATCGCCCTGTTCGACGGGTTTATCAGCTGCTGGGACGAAAAATACCGAAGTCAGCTCATCCGCCCCGAAACAGTCATTAACACGTATATGGATGAAAGGTGGCTCCCCCTTCTACAAACTCCCCCCTTTCCGGAATACACCAGCGGGCATAGTGTCATCTCTACCGCGGCAGCTACGGTACTCACTGCCTTGTTTGGCGAGGAGTTTCATTTTGTAGACAATACAGAAGTAGAATACGGACTACCCGAACGACTCTTCACCTCATTCCGACAGGCATGCGACGAAGCAGCTATTAGCCGCCTGTACGGGGGTATTCATTACCGGGCGGCTATCGAGGAAGGACAGAAACAGGGAGAAAGGGTGGGACAGCAAGTTCTCCAACGTATTGAGCTTACACGTTAGCTCATGCCAGCTATTGGGTTTGAATAACTGCGATTAACTTTCACAAAAAAGGTTCTTTTTTTTAGGTTAAGATAATTTTACAAAGACAGGGATATTTTTTAATATTTTTTAATATTTTTTAATAACAAATTGTTTTATTATAATTTTATTATTTATATTTGGTACAATTATCTTATTCTGATACCTCAATTCACTATTCAACCTTAGTGAATTGAGGTATCAGGCAACTTTCTTTTTTTATTCAAACCAACTAAAAAACTTTCTATGCGACTAGGATTTACGCTTTTATCCCGGGTGCTGATTGTGTTCTTACTGGTGCTCAGTGGCACGGTAGGGATAGCTCAGGACCGCAAAGCTGTCTCGGGTACGGTTTCCGACCGGGCAGGCAACCCTCTTCCTGGTGTTTCATTCCTGGTAAAAGGAACTAACACCGGCGGAGCCACCGATGCTACCGGAAAATTCCGGGTTACAGTCCCTTCCAACAGCTCGATATTGGTTTTCTCGTCCATTGGCTATCTCAGCAAAGAGGTATCCGTTGGCACAGCGAGCATTTTGAGCGTGTCTCTGGAAGAAGATACTAAAACACTCAACGAAGTAGTCGTAACCGGCTTTGGTATGACCCAAGAAACGCGTAAGCTTTCCTACTCAGCCACCACCGTAGAAGGAACGGACATTACCCGGACCAACAATGCCAACTTGGTAAACGCCCTGCAGGGAAAAGTAGCGGGGGTGATGATCAACCAAGGCACGGGTGGGCCGATGTCCTCGTCTCGAATTCGGATCCGTGGTAACGCTTCCTTGAGCGGCAATACGCAGCCACTCTTCGTGATCGACGGTGTACTAATTCGTCCCGGCACCTCTGGGGCCAACTCCTGGGGCGCGGGCCAGGACTTTGGTAACATCATGAAAAACATCAATCCCGACAACATCGAATCTATGACCGTGCTAAAAGGCTCGGCGGCTAGTGCGTTGTACGGATCGGAGGCTCTGAACGGAGTCGTGGTCGTCCAAACTAAGAAAGGTCGCGTAACTAAAGGCTTGGGCGTGAACTACAACGTCACCTCCTCGTTCGAAAATGCCTACCGCTTCCTTGATTTACAGAATCAATATGGTGCTGGATTAGGTGAATTTCCGGTTGGATCCGACGGTGTCCGCGAAGTAGAGCGTGCCAACAACAACTGGGTCTATAACTACGGACCTAAATTCGACGGGCAACCTGTCCGTGACCTGGATGGTCGCATGATTCCCTGGCAGGCCAACGATCCGCTAAAATTTTTCCAAACGGGTAAGTTTGTCAACCACAACGTCGCTATCGAAGGCAGTAACGATCGGGGGTCTTTCCGAGCCTCATATTCGGGCCTGACTAACACCACGATTATGCCCGCCGGTACCGAAATGAAGCGGAACAATTTTAATATTCGTGGTACGCAGAAAATTGGTAGTATATTTAATCTCGATGTGAGCGCAGATTACACGGACAACGATATGGTCAACCCCATCCGGCAAGGAGGTAACTTCAACCCCGTATTCCGATTTGTGTTCAGTCGTCCGCGTTCATTGGATATCGACTACTGGGCCAAAAACTACGAAGACCCCATCGCGGGCGGACGTCGTCAGGGTGCCAATGATCCTTACTTTATCAGCCAATTCATGTGGGACACTTTTGAGGACCGCCAATTGCGCAACGAGAAAGTCTTCCGAACCAACGTTGATTTAAACGGTAAACTTACGCCTTGGCTCAGTTTCCTGCTCCGTGGTAACATTCAGACGCAACTCAACACGGGTAGCGGTCGCCAACCAGGGCCGGATCCAGGGTTTTCGGGGGGATACTATAGTGAATTCACCGAAAATGAAAACCAATCCCGTGTTCAGGGAATTCTGATGGCTAATCATAAATTTGGTGACAACTTTGACGTCAGCTTCAACGTCGGTGGCGAAAGCAACCGCATCAACGGAGGACGGAGATTCTCCGCCTCTACCAACGGTGGTCTTCGCGTACCACGCGTGTATTCATTAGCTAACAGCCAAAATACGTTGAACTTCGGCAATGGACTAGCTTCATCTCGCCGTATTGATGCACTCTATGCTTACGGCGATGTGACGTACAAAGACGCCTTGACGTTTAACTTCAGCGTCCGGAACGACTGGTCTTCCACCTTAACTTACGCTGACGGTAGTGGAGATTATTCTTACTCCTACCCCGCTGCTGGATTAGCGTGGATTTTCACCGAGTCACTCAATAATTTGCCTACTTGGTTGTCGTTCGGTAAGCTTCGTGCCAGCTATGGCTTCACAGGAGGAGATACGGATGCCTACTCGACTAACCGCACGGGTAACTACCGGCCCAATGGTGTTTATACTCTACCCGACGGCAATCAGATCAATATTTCCGGTTTCAGCGACAACACGCTTCCTAACTATAACCTAAAAAACCGATTGGCCCGCGAGTGGGAGCTAGGAGCCGATATCCGTTTCTTCAGCGGCCGTCTTGGCTTCGACTTTACGGTGTATAACAAATTAACCCGCAATGAAATATTACGCTTGCCGATTGCTTCGGAATCAGGTCTCAATAGCCAATTGGTGAACGCAGGCGAGATTCAGAATAAAGGTATCGAGTTGATGATCAACGCTACGCCTATCAAGAGAGGCAAGTTTGAATGGAACACCAGCCTAAACTACACCCGTAACCGGAACAAGATTCTTGATCTGGTAGAAGGTACGGACACCTACCAACTAGCACTCGGCTTTGGGGCCGATGTCCAGTCTATTGCTAAGGTAGGCGAACAGTACGGTACGTTGGTGACGCCTTATGGCTACGCTGCCTACAAATCTACGGACCCTACCAACCCGGCTAATGGACAGCGGGTCATAGGTGCAGCGAGCGGCACTACTGGCGGCTACCCTTCGTACCTACGGAGCGGCGCCTATGGTCAGGGCAGCAAGGTATTGGGAACCATGATGGAGAACTTCCTAGCTAGCAACTTGAACAACGTGCGCTACGGCAATTTCACGGCTACCTTGCAGCTGGACGGCAAGTTTGGAGGATTGATGGGCTCAGGTACGCACCAGTACGGTTCGGCCAACGGTAGCTTCGCGAACAGCTTATTTGGACGCGACGCCGAAACCGGCGGCGTACGGTTCACCGACGCCCAAGGCAAGATCCGCAACGACGGCATCATCCCGGAAGGAGTATTAGCCGACGGCTACCAGGTTAAAGTAGGCGACAATCTGATCGATTTGGGAGGAATGCCCTACTCAGAGGCGGTGGAAAAGGGGTACTTGACACCAATCCCAGCTTTCGCCTACTATGACAACCTGTCGAAATGGGGATCGGGAATTCGTGAGTACTCCGTGTTCGAGAACTCATGGGTATCGCTCCGTGAGGTATCGGTGGGCTACAATGTTCCGGCTTCGGTTCTTGAAAAAATCAAAGTCCAGTCGCTACGCGTGAGCGTGGTGGGCCGTAACTTGATTTATCTCTACCGCACGGCCAAGGATGGCATCAACCCAGAAGGCTTGTACAGCAACCGTCCGGGCGAGTTCATGGAGTACGGCGGACTACCGTTCAGCCGTAACTTGGGCGTTTCGATTAACGTCGGTCTTTAATCTCCAATTTTTGGTCTAACAAAAAATAGAAATATTATGAAATTCACAAAATATAAGTATCTGCTGCTAGGAATGGTCGGGTTACTGACGGTATCCTGCGAGAAACAGGCTTTCGTGGACGTTAACATTGACCCCGATGTACTGACGGAGGTTCCACCCCAAAACCAGTTTCTGAACGCCACGAGCGCAATCCACGGCCAGGATTTTGAGGCATTCTACGACATCTACCGCCGGATTATGCCTTGGATGCAGTACACGACTGACCTGAACGGCAATCAGGGAGCTTTTACTCAAAATATTGACAACTTCTCTAGTCGCTACGGTCGCTTGTACAACGGGATTGGGGATCGCCTATACGACATTCAGAAGTTGGTGGAGGATCTGCCCGCGGAGGAGCAACCCCGCTACACGAATATGATTCGGATAGCCCGGATCTTGAAAGCGTACTATGCCTTCTATGTTTCCGATATTTTCGGTGCCATTCCGTATTCCGACGCCTTTCAAGGTCGGTACGGCGGTACGCTGACGCCAAAATACGATACCCAGCAGGAACTTTTTACCCGGCTTGATAGTGAGATCAAAGAGGCAGTAGCGACGTTGAAAGCTTCTCCCACCGCTCCCCAGATTAGTCTGGGCCAGTACGACCAGTATTACGGTGGTAACGCGCAGAGTTGGGTAAAGGCAGGTAATGCCTTGCGCCTTAAGATTGCCATGCGTCAACTTAAAGTCAATAAAGGCCCCGCTGAAACCATCATTAAGGAAGTATTGGCGATGCCCGCTGCCGACCTGATGGCCTCCAACGAAGACGGTTGGATTTTCACAGCCTTCACTGGTTTCACGCAAGGAGGCAACTGGGATCCGACTTCCCTTCGTGCCCCAAAGCCTATTGTGGACTTTATGTGGAAAACGAAGGATCCGCGCATCGATGCTTTTTTTACTCCGAACCTCTTCACGCAGCAGAATGTCGATCGTCTGATTGAGGCTGGGAGACTTCCTGCGGGAACTACAGCCCCCGAGCGTCGTTATGTGGGTAGCATTCCCAACCCCGACGAGGCACAGCGTCCCGAAAATGTTCGCCGCTTTTATACACCAGCCCGCTTAGTAGTTGCTGGCCAAAATGTGCTGGTCGATACGCTGTCGTTTATCCAACCGCGCCTTTTTCGGCCCAGCCAGGCTGCCAACGGCACAGCAGGTAACGGACGCAACTTTATACCTGTAATTACCTATTCGGATTTCGCTTTCATGCGGGCTGAGGCTGCTGCTCTTGGAATTACGACCGAAAGTGCCAAGGCATGGTACGATATGGGTGTCGTAAATTCCATCCGGTGGTACGATGCAATAGCTCGGGGTTCTAATTTCACCAATTACACGCCAGTGACCCAAGCTGAAATTGACGCTTATATGGCAACACCCGAGGTGGCTTTCGACGCCAGTAAGGCGATCGACAAAATTGCCAGCCAGGCCTACCTTCACTTCATAAAACAGCCCACTGAGGGCTGGGCTAACTGGAAGCGGACAGGGTTCCCTAACGCGAACTCAGTAGTTCCCATGCCAACGCTAACTAACAACGGGGCCGCATTAAATATTGCGCGCCGCGCGCCAATTGGCTTACCCAATCCCAATAATCCCAACTACCTGAACCAAAAGCCAGCTTATGATGCCATGCTGGCATTGCCAGGCTTCGGCAAGGACTTGCAGGATGCTACGGGTCGGGTATGGTGGGATCGGCCTTAACCTGGCCTTTACGTGATGAATCATTAAAGAAGCCGGACTGAATAATCAGTCCGGCTTCTTTAATGATGGTAGGGTTGCAAGTTTATCGAAGCCTATTCTCCAACACGACAACTCCCTTGTTTTCAGTCTTCCAGCGTTCTAGATATGCTTTGGGAGTGGGCGTTATGGCCAGATAAAAAGAGCCCAGCAACAGATCCAAGTCACCATCCTGATCCACATCAGCAGCCTCCATGGTTAGCCATCGGCCTCGGTTAGCGTCAGGAAATGTGCGGGGGGTGAAGGTATTGTCTCCTTTGTTCTCCAAATAGATAAAGCTACGCACCGGGTCAAGTTTAAAATCTGGAAAGAAGGCAATCGCCGCGATGTCGAGATCACCATCGTTATCAAAGTCCCGGGCTATAGCTTGGGTAGCCCCATCCATGGGATAAAAAAACTCTTCCTCAAATTTATCCTTACCCTTATTGATAAAAATACGTACTCCGTGGTAGGGCTTCAACGTGTACGACTTATCACCATTATCGCCGTTGGCGTATAGAATATCTAATCGCCCATCTTTGTTAAAGTCCACTAACTCAAAGTAGCCTGAGCCATACGAGGGAGGAAAACGCAGGATGATTTTTTTGACAAAATTACCCTTCCCTCCGTTGAGATAGATCGCAATTTGTTCGTCGCCCTGCGCCCATAGTACCCACAGATCTTTCCGGCCGTCGCCATCGTAGTCTTCCCAGTAGGTCATGCGGGCACCCGGACGATTTTCTATCACGAACTGAGTCACCGAATCTTTTTCGGTAGCAGCGTACAAAGTCAGTTTACCCGTATAATTACCATATTCACTAACGATCACGTCCTCGCGTCCGTCTTCGTTCACATCGGCATGGGTGGCGTGCACGGGTCTTTGCAAACCTCCGATGAGTCGTTTGCCCCGCCAGTTACCATTTTCTTTTCTGATCGAGATTAAAGCCCCTTTACTATCGTCGTTGGGGTCCATCATCCCCATGCTAAGTAGCTCCCAGCTACTGCCACCTACCGATCGGAAATCTGAAAAAGGGCTTTCGGGATTAAAAAGAGAGTCTACGACCGTCAGTTTATTGTTAAATATAAATACCCCACCCGGGCGCTGGCTCACCCATACCTGCCGAGTAAACTGATCATAGCGGACGGCCGTAACCGTAGCCGCAACCGGACTTTGCATATTTCGTACCCGAAAGCCGGGTAGAGACTGTAAGGTATCATCTGGCACATTTCGGCTCAGCGTTTCGGGGGCTTGTTCCAGATAGTATTTTACGATACTCGCCCACTCTTCCTCACTGATCACTGGTTTTTCAGGAAACACTCCTAGCTCGTCCACTCGCTGCTGTTCCTCATAGTTTTGAAACATGGTAGAGTCCACACTCCCAAACCTCAAACCCAGGCGTGGAGCCATGTAGGGAAGTACTCTCTCCCCCCAGGTCTTTTTATCTAGTAATCCCGGCTCCGGGAATGCGTGGCAACCCGAGCAATGCAGCTTGGCCAGGACTTCGCCATTACGTTTTTGTCCGGTGGTATTACAAGACCAATACGCTAATGCACACGCCACCGAAAGTGTTAGACTTAGCCAAATTGTTTTGAATCGAATCACGCTTTGAGAAGGTTTTCTACTGCTTTATTCACTTTATCAAATTCAAAACGGGATAACTCATTGTTCATGCGTTGGGTTATTTCGGGTAAATTAAGGTTGCCAATACTCCCTTCATGGGTATGTTTCAGTTCACGGGGTGCGCTGTAACTACCCTCGCCAATTTCTTTACCTACTTGCCGGTAGGCATCCCGGAAGGGTACTCCCTGCATCACCAGCTCATTAACTCGCTCCACACTGAACAGTAGATCATAGCGATCTTCGTCGAGCAGGTTAGATTTTACTTCCATGTTCTCGAGCATAAAGGCAGCAATATCCAGGCAGTCCAGCATCTCATCGAAGGCCGGCATCAGAATTTCTTTTAGCAGCTGCATGTCACGATGGTAGCCCGAAGGCAAATTACTTAGTACCATCGTCACCTCCGAAGGAAGCGCTTTCATGCGGTTAGTTTTGGCCCGCAGCAGCTCGGCCACGTCAGGGTTTTTCTTGTGGGGCATAATGCTACTTCCCGTCGTCAAGTCGTCTGGCAGTACTATAAAGCCAAAGTTCTGGCTATTGTATAAACATACGTCCATGGCTAACCGCGATACCGTAGCCGCCAGCGAAGCGAGGGCCGTTAAAGCGGCTTGTTCGGTACGCCCGCGGCTCATCTGAGCGTACACTACATTGTGATGCATACCTTCGAAGCCCAATAATTCGGTGGTCATAGTACGGTTTAGCGGGAACGACGAGCCATAACCGGCACCTGATCCCAGCGGATTCCGATTAGCAAGACGGTAAGCCGCGTTCAATTGTATTACATCATCGATAAGCCCTTCGGCGTACGCCCCAAACCACAACCCAAACGAGGAGGGCATAGCAATCTGTAAGTGTGTATAGCCCGGTAATAGGTCATCTCTATGTTGTTCCGCGCGGGCATTCAGCACACCAAACAGCTTTTCGGTAGCCTCTACTACCTGCCTTAGGCGGTCACGGACGTAGAGTTTCAAGTCTACCAGTACCTGATCATTGCGAGAGCGACCGCTGTGGATTTTTTTGCCGGTATCACCCAATTTGCGCGTCAGCATCAGTTCTACCTGCGAATGGACATCTTCAACACCTTCTTCAATCACAAATTCGCCCCGCTCTATTTGCTGGTATACAGCTTTTAGCTCTTCCAGTAGTTCCGCCAGCTCCTCGGCGGTAAGTAATCCGATAGATTCCAGCATGATGGCGTGGGCAATATTTCCCAGCACATCAAACTCAGCCAGATGGATGTCCAGTTCTCGGTCACGGCCGACGGTAAAGCGTTCAATTTTTTCGGAGATAACGGTATTTTCTTTTTGCCAGAGTTTCAAAGCTATTCCAGGGTATAGTTCTCAGATAATTGAAGTCCAAAGTTCGAAAGGTTTTGGCGAAAACACAGCTTTCGGCGGTTAGCTTTCGGCTTTCGACCAAAAAAGGCGGGATAAAAGGTCTAGCTATAAACATGATTCGGGCCATTTACCACATTTTTACAGGGTAACAAAGTTTACTGCTGTTTGTGATGATTGTTACAAAAATTTACCTTATTTGTACTTACTTTCGAGTAATATGAACTCATCAAGACTCCCCAATCAATTTTATTGTATGCAAAAATCTTTTGTAGCAGCCTTTGCGCTTATGGCGCTTTTTATGTTCAGCAAACCCGCCCAGGCCCAGAGCAACCCCTACCGCTTAGTCGTTGATATGGTTAGCGCCGACACCAGCGACCACGGTGCTATATTACGACAGATCCGCAATCTCTGGAAAGAACTCCCCGGTGCTCAGGTGCAAATCGTGATGCACGGAAAGGCCCTTACCATGGTACAAAAAGACAAGGCCGTTATGGCAGATAAAATCATGGCTCTGCAAAAAGAAGGAGTTATTTTTTCGGTCTGTCGCAACACCATGAAGCGCTATAATCTCACCGAGAAGGATTTTATTCCGTCGGCTACCTTTGTGCCCGCTGCCATTGCTGAGCTGGTAAAAAAACAGCAGGAAGGATGGAGCTATATCAAAGCAGGACATTAATTAGATCAATGATACTCCGTGGTAAGGTTTCAAACTGTACCACGGATGCAGTTAAATCAACTCTTCTCCCATGAATTCAAGAAGGTCATTCATTCAAAAGGGACTACTAGCCAGCGCCGGCATCAGCCTCGCACCAGACACTAGCCTTGGCACAGAAGAGCGCACAGCCCTATCGGCCGACACACCCACGAACGGTACGATTACCTTACTTCAAACTACCGATATTCACTGCCAGATTCATCCGCATGACGAAATGTTCTGGGAGGATAATCAGCCGGTATTCCGCAAAACGGGAGGCTACGCGCACTTGGCTACGATGATCAATAAAATCCGGAAAGAAAACCCTCATACCTTCGTCATTGATACGGGTGATATGTACCAAGGTAGCGAACTTTCAGTCAGAACTCAGGGAAGAGCGTTGGTACCAATATTGAACACGATCAACTATGACTTATACATTCCCGGAAACTGGGAAGTAGTATACTATAAAGCCCAGATGCAGAAACTTTTAGGAGCCTTGCACGCCCCGAAAATATGCGCAAACATGTACCATGATTTGGGTGACGGGAATAAAGGAGAGTTGATCTTTCAACCCTACCACACGGTGTATATACTCAGAATAAAAATAGGGTTTCTGAGCTATACCGACCACATGGTACCCAAGCGGCAATCACCCGCTTACAGCAAAGGAATTCTCTATACGAAACCAGAAGAAAATCTCAAATACTACGTTGAGATACTACGGGAACAGGAACAATGTGACTTTGTGATTCTGCTGTCGCACTTGGGCCTCTCGCAACAGATTGCCCTCGGCAATAATCCCGATTGTGAAGGCGTAGACTACATTTTCGGAGGCGATACCCACGAGCGTATCCGGAAGCCCATTAAGTGTAAATACACCAAGATAGTAGAGCCCGGCGCCTTTGGCTCCTTTATCGGCCGACTTGATCTGACGGTTAAGGACGGGAAAATAACCGGAGAGAAGTACCAGCTACTCGAAGTAGATCCCGAAAAACACCCAGCCGATAAGGAGGTTGCCCAGTTAATCGCGGCCAATGAAAAACCTTTCCAGGAAAATATTTACAAGGAAATCGGTAAGAGTACCGTTCCGCTGTATCGGTACTTTGTGGTAGAGAATACCATGGATACTATGATCGTAGATGCCTTAAAATGGAAAGTAAAAACCGATATTGTTATTTCCAACGGTTTCCGGTTTTGTCCGCCGCGCGTGCCCGGCAAAGACGGTATGGTCAGTATTACCGAAGGCTACCTTTTTGATATGCTTCCGGTCGATTCGCCCGTACGAACGGGTGAGGCAACCGGGCAACAGATCAAAGACTGGCTGGAACGGGAGCTTGAAAACGTTTTTGCTAAGGAAGCCAGCCGACGGTTCGGTGGGTGGCTTATTCGCTTTAAAGGCATGACCATTGAGTTTAAGGCTTTCGTACCCATGGGCGAAAAAGTACAGAAAGTAGAAATCGGCGGAGAGCTCCTCGACCCGAACAAAACCTACACGATGTGTGCTTGTGAACGTGAAGGAGACCCCGAGGATGTACTATGTCGGATGCAGGGAGTAAAAAATGCTACTACGCAGAATTATACTCTCCACCAAGCAATGAAGGAGTATCTCGCGGTCAACTCACCCGTAACTCCTACCTTACGCCAGGCCGCCAAAATAGTAGACGGTCCCCAAACCCTCCTATCGCAAGTATGGGGGGTGGATTATGAATTTAGATGATGGCCTGATCAAATCTAATTCCATTAAAACGTAAGATCGTCATCCGTGGCACGGATTTTATCATTATGTGGCTATTGACCCGATAAATTAGTACTATTGGGGAGGGAATTTCAAAGTACCACAGTAGTACCTAAGTCACTTACAAAATGCTCTTACAGGAAAGACATATCTACCATATCTACAACCGTGGAAATAACTCGCAGAAGATATTCTTTACCCATGAAAACTACCGTTGCTTTCTGGAAAAACTTCGCAAATATCTGACTCTTCACTGCGATATTCTGGCCCGGACCTTGATGCCCAGCCATTTTCATCTCCTGGTCTGTGCCAATCCAAACTCTGCAAAAATCGTTGGCAATCATACCATCAGCCGTTGTACTTTCAACGAAGGGTTACGCGGCCTTTTGAATTCATACACCCAAGCCATCAATAAACAAGAAGCGCGTGCGGGGTCGTTATTTATCCAAAATACCAAATTCAAGTGTTTGAGTGATTCAAAGGATAAAAACCTTACGGTCTCACCTGTTTTCATTACATCCATCAGAACCCCTTGAAAGCCGGGCTTGTTACTCAACTGGAAGATTGGCCCTATTCCTCTTTCCGGAATTACACTGGTTTGAGAAAAGGTCCGTATATGTAATCAGACACTCAGTAAACTGATACTAACCGTTAATTTTGATGAATTCTATCGTGAATCGTATCCGGTTATTGATGAGGAGATTGTAAAGCAAATTTTCTAAATGTATTCAAAACCATCCGTGCCACGGATCATCTCAAAATCACCCAGACCAATAAACACCCTATTAAAGACAGCACGGATTAAACAAAACCCTATGAACACCTCATCCAGAATCCAAACCGACCTCGCCACCGTTATGAATGGCCTCATGAGCCGCTATCAGGAACGGGTACCCGACGTAAAAGCTATTCTCAACGCCATGGTTAACGAGGGTATTATTGAGACATCAGAGAATATTGAGAACGACCACATTGCCTTCCGAACATTGGGCGTGCCTCACTTAGGTATTGCCTCGTTTGAAAAGATATTTTTGCACTACGGCTATGAGAAACGCGACTACTACAATTTTGAAGGCAAAAAACTGGACGCCTTTTGGTTTAGTCCGCCCGAGCCGCACTACCCACGTATCTTCGTAAGCGAGCTCCGGGTGGGTGATCTGTCGGAAGAAGCACAGCGTATTATTCACAGCTATACCCAGGAAGTAACAAGCGATCCGGTAGATAGCCTGAACCTTGACAATGGCGCAGCGGTGGATCAGTTTATGCACCAACCTCTCTGGCGCACTCCTATCCTGAGCGACTACCTTACGCTTCTCAAAGAAAGCGAATATGCAGCTTGGGTAATCTACAACCGCTACTACCTCAACCACTTTACGATCAGCGTGCATAACCTTCCCGAAGGCTACAATACGGTGGCGGAGTACAATGAGTTCTTGGAAAAACACGGCTTTAAACTCAACGATTCGGGTGGAAAAGTAAAGGAAAGTCCTGACGGTGGACTGCTGCAAAGCTCTACCGTAGCCCGGATGATGGAAGCCAAATTTGCCGAAGGAGATACCCATACCATTTCGGGTTCGTACGTAGAGTTTGCCGAACGACGGGTACTGGCTCAGTTTGCCGACCTACCCGCCGATCAGGTACAGCGTAAGCACCGGCGCGATGGCTTCGAAGCCGGCAACGCCGATAAGATTTTTGAAAGTACCTACATCAGTCAGACGGGGAAGTAAGTAGTTAGTTTTCGTTTTCAACGCGAACCAGCGGAGGATTACTCATTTACCAAAAAATACACGATCCGGCAGGCGTACCCATCACTTGCCGGATTATTTTTATCCGCAATCGTCACTTTGACGGTATGCTTACCCGGTTTCAGGGTATCGGATAGCATCAGGTACCAGGGAAGGTGTAGCTGCTTGCTCCACCGGGTAAATAGGTCGAGCGTCTGGGTTTTCTTGCCATCAATCCGGTACGAGAGAATACCCGCATCGGGGCCAGAAACTACCGCAATACCAATGGCCCGACCCTCAAAGGTCATCTCAAACGAATCGCCAATTACCTCACCCACCAGCATAGGTACTTTCACAAAACCGGGACGGGTGGCGAGTGCTGGGTACGGCTCCCAAACTGGATCTATCTTGAAGCCCTTCGTAGGTACTACTTCCTCTAACGCCATGTAGTGTGCTTTGCTGTACGAAAAAGCATCCAACGGCTCGGGAAGTTTAGCAGGTTCTGGCTGAGTATTATTTTCTGAATTTTCCAGTAGTTCCCGGATCGACTGAAAGTAGAGCTCCTGCCCGTAGGGCGATGGGTGTAAATCTTTGAAATCGTATTTCCATGAGAGCTCACCGGATTTAATACGGTCGTATATTTCCTGCGACAGATTAATGTAGGCCGCACCGTAATGCGCCGCTACCTCTTGATGAACGGCCACCTCGATGGGCTCTTTCCCAGCATCATAGTCACCAAACTTGTCGGGATCGGCAAACGGCATCAGCACCACACTCATTGCCGGATTTACCTTGTAGGCCTGCCTCAGTATCCCTTCCAGTGCTCTAATCTGGGCTTCTTTACTAAAACCATTGGTCCGGTCGTTGACGGCACTTTCTACAAACAGTAAGTCGGGCATACCTTTTTCCAACACATCCCGAGAAAACCGAAAGGCGTGCGGTGTACTTCCCAGTGAGGGAATACCCGCCGTAATGATCGTAAAACTGGTATCCGGGAAACGCTCTTCCAAGTACTGCGCTACCTTATTGCGCCAGCCTGAATTATGCGTAATTGATCCACCCAGAAAAGCGACCGTACCTTCTTTTTTATTTTGAAATTTTGATAAGGCTCTACCTACTCCCCGATTGGGTATCACATACGTATCCCGGCTCAATACCTTTTGCACCGGATAGCTATTTTGCTGAATAAAATCCGCCCAGCGATCAGGATGTTCGATTGGGAAATGGTGGCCTTCCAGCGTTTGTTCACCCCGGCTCATCGAATAGACTGTAACCGGACCGCCCAGTTTGGTGTAGGCTTCGATGAGCGGAAAAGTATTTTCAGCAGGGGGAACAATCTTATCTTGCAGGCTAACGACGTGTAGTACCGGGATTTTGAATGCCGCCATTCCTGCCAGATCATAGAGGGGAGTATCTTTAAAATTGTTCGCTGTTTCTTCGGTCAGTCCGTACAGATCGAGCCAGCGCTGCCAGTCTTTGGGCGAGCCTGTCCCCTTACCTTTGCCACCCGGCCAGCTTTTGGGGTCGCAGACGGGTGCCTCGGCGTATATGCAACTCACCTTACTGGGATTGCGCTTCGCCCAGCCGTACACGTACAATCCACCCCGACTCACGCCTTCCAGCGCCACTTTGGGCGCAAAGCCTTTCTCCGTAGTCAGGTAGTCATAAAACTGATCCCACAAGCGCATGGCTTTGGGGTGGCTAAACAAATCGTTGGTATTGATGTGGGCCACGTGGAAACCCCGGCTGAGCAGGATACTATCCATCTCGGTATGCCAGCCCGGGAAGTGCGCCCGCCACACCCACGGATTCCCCGCTAGGGCCTGCTTAGGCTTCACGTACCAGGCCATAGTAGTTTCAAAAGGGAACTCTACTTTTTCGAAGCCTTTCCAAGTAGTGGTGGTTTCGGGTGGCTGAGCTAGGTTCGGTAGCGAAACCAGTAAGCCGAAAGTCATTATGATAAGAATACTGCAATTTCTTTTTTTCATGAATACAATCCGTTGGGGTCTGGGAAGCTATTCCGATAGAATTTGAGTCGTTGGACTACTGGGTATCGAATCACCCTGTTCTGCCTTCAAAAATAAAGTTAAAAGAGGCTGATTGATGTAATAATTACTCCTGCCCATTTTATGTTTTGCCACAAAGCCCTTTTCCGTCAGTAAGTCAACGTATCGGGTAGAAGTTAGGCGTGATACCCGTAGGTCAGTCATTATAAATTCAATTTTTGTGTACGGATGTCGAAACAAATTAGATCGACGGAATCCCGCTTGGTTTTGCTCCAGCTCTTCCTGAATCGTCAGGATATACCGCAGGGTAAGCATTTTATTTTGTCGAACCAATTCGAACCCTTTCTTCAGGGCACTGGCGTAGTGTTGCACTTCTTTGGCGGACTGACTTTCCCCTGCTTCGGCAAACAGTTCAGCCTTGAATAAATCATCATGAGTCATAATAATATTCTCGACCGCCGAACTGTCTTTAGCCTCCTGAAGCACTAGCATATTAATTAGAATCGACTCATTTGGGATAGCACTAGCTACCCCTTTCAATTCTGCCAGATGGCGATGAGCCGCCGCCGCTTTCCGCAACACGGTATGCATTTCCACCGCACCGGGTGGAAAAAAAAGGGGATAACAAAGGACATAAGCGGGAAAATAGGTAGTCAAATATGGTCGTATGTATATAGAAAGTGGCTGTTTTCTATATATATAAGTAGTCGGACGTAAATATAGATATAATTTTTACCTTGCATCCATGCAAGGAAAGAAACGATACATCAGCCTGAGTGACGATCAGCGTGCGGCACTCGTATTGGGCCACAAGACGGGCAAGAAGGCCACCTTCCGCC